>NZ_JBOBDR010000012.1:0-218862 GCF_050586545.1 Pseudomonas sp. WC2
ACAGGATGCAGGCAAGGGGCATTTGTATGGCCCATCCTGCCCTGACTCCCTGTAAACTCCGCTATCTTTCGCCGACACTCAGGGAGCTCAAATGTCCGGTTCGATCCTCTATATCCACGGTTTCAACAGCGCCCCGGCCTCGAAAAAGGCCTGTCAGCTGGTCGCGGTGATGGAGCGGCTGGGTTTGAGCGAGCAACTGCGGGTTCCGGCCCTGCATCACCATCCGCGCGAAGCCATCGGTCAGTTGGAGCAGGCAATCGCCGAGCTTGGCAGCCCATTGCTGGTGGGAAGCTCCCTCGGCGGCTACTATGCGACTCACCTGGCCGAGCGCCATGGCCTGAAAGCCCTGCTGGTCAACCCGGCGGTCAGCCCGCACCGGATGTTCGACGGCTATCTGGGCACGCAGAAAAACCTGTATACCGATGAAACCTGGGAATTGACCCACGACCACGTCACGGCCCTGGCCGAGCTGGAAGTGCCGGCGCCTCAGGATGCCCAGCGCTATCAGGTCTGGTTGCAGACCGGCGATGAAACACTGGATTATCGCCTCGCCCAGCAGTATTACCGCACCTGTGCCTTGCGCATTCAGGCCGGCGGCGACCACAGTTTCCAAGGCTTTGCCGGGCAATTGCCGGCGTTGCTGAGTTTTGCCGGCATTGGCGCCGATGTGTATCAGGCAATCGATTTCACCGCACTGTGAAGTCTTGCCCCTATTTCATGAATGACTGACGACGAGACCCTATGGCCACTCCCAGCGCTAGCTCTTATAACGCCGACGCCATCGAAGTCCTCTCGGGCCTCGACCCGGTGCGCAAACGCCCCGGCATGTACACCGACACCAGTCGGCCGAACCACCTCGCCCAGGAAGTCATCGACAACAGCGTCGACGAAGCCCTGGCCGGCCACGCCAAATCGGTGCAGGTCATCCTGCACGCCGATCACTCGCTGGAAGTCAGCGATGATGGCCGTGGCATGCCGGTCGACATCCACCCGGAAGAGGGCGTGTCGGGCGTCGAGCTGATCCTCACCAAGCTCCATGCGGGCGGCAAGTTTTCCAACAAGAATTACCAGTTCTCCGGCGGTCTGCACGGCGTGGGTATTTCTGTGGTCAACGCCTTGTCGACCGAAGTCCGTGTGCGCGTAAAGCGTGACGGCAACGAATACCAAATGACTTTCGCCGATGGCTACAAAGCCACTGAACTGGAAGTTGTCGGCACCGTCGGCAAGCGCAACACCGGCACCAGCGTTTACTTCGCGCCGGATCCGAAATACTTCGATTCACCGAAATTCTCCATCAGCCGCCTCAAGCACGTGCTCAAGGCCAAGGCCGTGTTGTGCCCGGGCCTGTTGGTCAGCTTCGAAGACAAAGGCACCGGCGAGAAAGTCGAATGGCATTACGAAGACGGCCTGCGCTCGTATCTGGTCGACGCCGTCAGCGAATTCGAACGCCTGCCGAACGAGCCG
Source organism: Pseudomonas sp. WC2 (assembly GCF_050586545.1). NCBI lineage: Bacteria > Pseudomonadati > Pseudomonadota > Gammaproteobacteria > Pseudomonadales > Pseudomonadaceae > Pseudomonas > Pseudomonas sp. WC2. The sequence goes on from NZ_JBOBDR010000012.1 coordinate 1,465, forward strand.
TTCTGCGGTGCTTTCGCCGGTAATAAAGAAGCGGTCGACTGGGCGCTGCTGTGGCTGCCCGAAGGTGGCGACGCGGTACAGGAAAGCTACGTCAACCTGATCCCGACGGCGCAGGGCGGTACCCACGTCAACGGTTTGCGTCAGGGCTTGCTCGATGCGATGCGTGAGTTCTGCGAGTTCCGCAGTCTGCTGCCGCGCGGCGTGAAGCTGGCGCCGGAAGACGTCTGGGAGCGCATCGCGTTCGTCCTGTCGATGAAAATGCAGGAGCCGCAATTCTCCGGCCAGACCAAAGAGCGACTGTCGTCCCGTGAAGCCGCGGCGTTCGTCTCCGGTGTGGTCAAAGACGCCTTCAGCCTGTGGCTCAACGCCAACCCGGAAACCGGTCTGGCCCTGGCCGAACTGGCGATCAACAACGCCGGTCGTCGTCTCAAGGCGAGCAAGAAAGTCGAGCGTAAACGCGTCACCCAAGGCCCGGCGTTGCCTGGCAAGCTGGCGGATTGCGCCGGGCAAGACCCGATGCGTTCCGAGCTGTTCCTCGTCGAAGGTGATTCCGCCGGTGGTTCCGCCAAACAAGCGCGGGACAAGGAGTTCCAGGCGATCCTGCCGTTGCGCGGCAAGATCCTCAACACCTGGGAAGTCGACGGCAGCGAAGTGCTGGCCAGCCAGGAAGTGCACAACATTGCCGTGGCCATCGGCGTCGATCCGGGCGCTGCAGACATGAGCCAATTGCGTTACGGCAAGATCTGCATCCTCGCCGACGCCGACTCCGATGGTCTGCACATCGCCACGCTGCTCTGCGCGTTGTTTGTCCAGCATTTCCGCCCGCTGGTGGATGCCGGTCACGTCTACGTCGCCATGCCGCCGCTGTACCGCATCGACTTGGGCAAAGAGATTTACTACGCCCTCGACGAAGCCGAGCGCGACGGCATTCTCGACCGCCTGGTCGCCGAGAAGAAACGCGGCAAACCGCAGGTCACCCGATTCAAAGGTCTGGGTGAAATGAACCCGCCGCAGCTGCGTGAAACCACCATGGACCCGAACACGCGGCGTCTGGTGCAACTGACGCTGGGCGAAGACTTCGCCCAAACCTCGGAAATGATGGACATGCTGCTGGCGAAGAAACGCGCCGGCGACCGCAAGACCTGGCTCGAATCCAAAGGCAACCTCGCTGAGGTGCTGGCCTGATGCGGTTTGGCTGGGCCTTGGTGGGTGCGTTACTGCTGACCTCCGTTTCGGCGCTTGCCGAGCCGGTGCAGGAATTGCGCGTGCTTTCCGAGCATCCGGTCGAGGGCATGCGCGGCGGGAACCTGTCCGGGCTGGCCATGTGTGGCAAAGAGTTGTGGACGGTGTCGGACCGCGATGACGACCAGATCTATCGGCTCAATACCGCCGATCAGGTCTGGCAGGCCGAGGCCGTGCACATCGACGTGCCGCTGGTGCCGGACACCGGTTTGCCGTGGGGCTTGCGTTCGCGCAACTGGGCGGCGTCGTTCGTGCGCGGTGGCGATCTGGATTTCGAAGGCATCAGCTGCGACAGCGCTGGCAATCGCTACATTGTCAGCGAAGGCCATGCGGCGGTCTTGCAGGTGCCGGTCAGCGGCCCGGCCAACTGGCTGAAGATCTCGCCGATGATGGTGCGCGAAGCGCGGGCCAGCGGCCTGCTTCTGCATTTCAACGCGATATTCGAAGGCTTGGCGATCAACCCGGCGGGCGATCAGCTGTGGCTGGCCGCCGAGCGGCAAAGCCGCGGCTTGCTGCTGATCAAGCGCCAGCAAACGGTGTGGGATTGCGACGGTCGCTGCGTGCTGCTCAGTGAGGGCGGCAAAGAGATGCAACCGCCGCAGTTTCCCCACGCCAAAGCGGTCGATAAGGATTTTTCCGACATTTCATTGTTCAACGGCAAATTGTTTACCCTGGAACGCAACGCGTTCCAGATTTGCCGTCGCGATGCGCAGACCGTCAAGGTCGAGCAGTGCTGGTCGTATGCTGCCGAACTGTTGCAGGCCAACCGTCGCTACTCGCAGAACTATGGGCTGGAAGAGGCGCTGATCGTTGACGCTGACGGTGCGTGGATTGGTGTCGACAACAATTTTGGCCCGCGTGCCGACGGTGAGATTCGCCCGGTCGTCTGGCGCTTCGCTGCGCCTGACGGTGGCTGGAGTGCCAAGCACTAGGGGGGCAGGTCTTTCGCTGGGGAGTGTTCGGCAGTTTGTGAGCAGTTTGAGCAACAGCTGTAATACTGTGATGACTTAAAGGTTTGCTGCGCTGGTCAGTTAGAGGAGTCTTGGCCGTGATGCGCAGGCAATGAAGCTCTGAAGCAATGCTGTCGAGAAAGTAGTGTGTTCGTTGAATTCCGGCATGTCGTGCAACGCTCAGGGAAACTTGAAACGCCGACTGCGAGAGATTCAATGATGAAACTCAACCTCTTTACTGCGGTTTTTTTGCTTGTCTGGAGTTCAGTGGGACTGGCTGCAGACCCTGAGCTGAGGATGCTCTCAGAGCACCCGGTGGATGGGATGCGTGGGGGTAATCTGTCCGGGCTAGCCAAGTGTGGTGGGGATCTGTGGACAATATCGGATCGAGATGATGATCAGATCTACAAGCTCGATACACGAGCCACAGAGTGGAAGGCGGAGGCTGTTCTGATTGATATTCCACCGGTTCCTCAAGACTCCGGGCGCACACTGGCGATGAAGACTCAAAGTTTTTTTCGATCGCTTGTAGGTAACGGAGCGTTGGACTTTGAAGGCATCACCTGTGACTCTGGCCAGAACCGTTACATTCTCAGTGAAACGTATTCAGCCATTCTCAAGATCTCACCCACGGGAGGGACGGCTTGGTTACCTATCTCGTCGCGGATGCTGACTACGGTGCGGGACGCCGGACTGGCCACGCACGCCAATGCGTTGTTTGAGGGGTTGGTGGTTACCGGCCTTCTTGGCAGTGAAATCTGGTTGGCTGGAGAGCGGCAAAAACGAGGGTTGGTAAAAATCAAGCGCCGACTTGCTGTTCCCGTTGATTACACGTGGTATTGCTTTATCGGTTGTGTGTTGATGGCCGAGGAAGGGCTGGCGCCGCAGCCACCCCAGTTTCCAGGTTCCAGATTGGTAGAACGGGATTTTTCTGATATTGCGCTGTTCAATAAAAAGTTGTTTCTGCTGGATCGCAACGCTTTCAAAGTCTGTCGCCATGAAATGCTGACAGGCCAGCAAGAGCGTTGCTGGTCATTCGCGGCTGATGCGTTGGTGCCGCACCGCCAGTACTCATCTCGCCACGGTCTCACCGAAGCGTTACTGGTCGATGCTGATGGGGCATGGATCGGTGTCGACAATAATTTCGCAACGCGCGCCGATGGCGAGTCCCGCCCGGTCGTATGGCGTTTTGCTGCTCCCGAAGGTGGCTGGGATGGCAATCCTTGAGTCAGCAACCTCCAGGTAAGCGCGCCGGACGGGTATTGATGATTCTGGCCTGGTGCGCGGCGCTGTTTCTGGCCACGCGGTTTTTCGGCCAGTGGGAGCAACGCCAGCAGAATCCGAACGTCGTGGTCAGTTCGCAGCAGGGCGAAGGTTTTATTGAAGTGAAACTGACCGGCAACGCCCAAGGGCATTTTGTCGCCAGCGGTCAGATCAACGGTGAGCCGGTAGAGTTCATGCTCGACACTGGCGCCACTGACGTGGCGATCCCGGCGGATCTGGCCAAGCGTTTGAAGCTGGAAGAAGGCTTCGGCGTGACCCTGAGCACGGCCAACGGCTTGAGCCAGGGTTATCGAACCAAAATTGCCCGCCTGCAACTGGGCGACATCGTGCTGCGGGATGTCCGCGCACTGGTGGCGCCGGGGCTGCATGGCGATCAGGTGCTGCTCGGCATGAGCGCCCTGAACAAACTTGAATTTACTCAGCGCGGTGGCACCATGCTGCTGCGCCAGACAACGAACCGATGAGGCCTGCATGAGCAACCCCCTTGATCTCAGCCTGGACGGTGTAGAACGCCGCTCGTTGGCCGACTTCACCGAAAGTGCCTACCTCAACTACTCCATGTACGTGATCATGGACCGTGCCTTGCCGCATATCGGCGACGGTCTGAAACCGGTACAGCGTCGCATTATTTATGCGATGAGCGAGTTGGGCCTGGACGCCGATTCCAAGCACAAGAAATCGGCGCGTACCGTTGGTGACGTGCTCGGTAAGTTCCACCCGCACGGCGACTCGGCGTGCTACGAAGCGATGGTGTTGATGGCCCAGCCATTCAGCTATCGCTACACGCTGGTCGACGGCCAGGGTAACTGGGGTGCGCCGGACGATCCGAAGTCCTTCGCCGCCATGCGTTACACCGAAGCACGTTTGTCGCGTTATTCCGAAGTGCTGCTCAGCGAACTGGGCCAGGGCACTGCCGACTGGGGGCCGAACTTTGACGGCACGCTGCAGGAGCCGCTGGTGCTGCCGGCGCGCCTGCCGAACATTCTGCTCAACGGCACCACCGGCATCGCCGTGGGCATGGCCACCGACGTGCCGCCGCACAACCTGCGCGAAGTTGCCACCGCGTGCGTGCGCCTGCTCGATGAGCCGAAAGCCACGGTCGAACAGCTCTGCGAACACATTCAGGGTCCGGACTATCCCACCGAAGCGGAAATCATCACGCCGCGCGCCGACCTGCTGAAAATGTACGAAACCGGCAAGGGCTCGGTGCGCATGCGTGCCGTGTACCACGTCGAGGACGGCGACATCATCGTCACCGCGCTGCCGCACCAGGTTTCCGGTGCCAAGGTGTTGGAGCAGATCGCCGCGCTGATGCAGGCGAAACCGTCGAAAGCCCCGCAGATCGCGGATCTGCGTGACGAATCCGACCACGAAAACCCGTGCCGTATCGTGATCATTCCGGTCAACAGCCGCGTCGATCATGAAGCGCTGATGCAGCACTTGTTCGCCAGCACCGAGCTGGAGTCGACCTACCGGGTCAACGTCAACATTATCGGTCTGGACGGCAAGCCGCAGCTGAAAAACCTGCGTGCCTTGCTGGTCGAATGGCTGGAATTCCGCGTGCAGACCGTGCGTCGCCGCCTGCAATTCCGCCTCGACAAGGTCGAGCGTCGCCTGCACCTGTTGGACGGTTTGTTGATCGCTTACCTCAATCTGGATGAAGTGATTCACATCATCCGAACCGAGGAGCACCCGAAAGCCAAGCTGATCGAGCGTTTCGCCCTCAGCGAGATTCAGGCCGACTACATCCTCGACACCCGTCTGCGTCAGTTGGCGCGACTGGAAGAGATGAAGCTGCGCGACGAGCAGGACGAACTGCTCAAGGAACAAGCCAAGCTGCAAGCGTTGCTGGGCAGCGAAGCCAAGCTGAAGAAGCTGGTGCGTACCGAGCTGATCAAAGATGCCGAAACCTATGGCGATGACCGCCGTTCGCCGATCGTTGAACGTGCCGAAGCCAAAGCGCTGACCGAACACGATCTGCTGCCGAACGAGAAAGTTACCGTGGTGCTGTCGGAAAAAGGCTGGATCCGTTCCGCCAAAGGCCACGACATCGATGCCACCGGCCTGTCGTACAAGGCTGGGGACGGCTTCAAGACCTCGGCGGCGGGGCGCTCCAACCAGTCTGCCGTGGTAATCGACTCTACTGGCCGCAGCTATTCGGTCGCCGCGCACACCTTGCCGTCGGCGCGTGGCCAGGGCGAACCGTTGACCGGTCGTCTGACGCCGCCACCGGGCGCGACCTTCGAATGCGTGCTGATGCCGGAGGACGATGCGTTGTACGTGATCGCTTCCGACGCCGGTTACGGTTTCGTGGTCAAAGGCGAAGATTTGCAAGCCAAGAACAAGGCCGGTAAGGCGCTGTTGAGCCTGCCGAACAACGCCAAGGTGATCGCCCCGCGTCCGGTGACTGATCGAGAGAATGATTTGCTTGCCGCCGTGACAAGCGAGGGGCGTATGCTGGTCTTCAATATCAGTGATTTGCCGCAGTTGGCGAAGGGCAAAGGCAACAAGATCATCGGTGTTCCGGGTGACCGAGTCGCCAGCCGTGAAGAGTTTGTCACGGACATTGCTGTGATCCCTGCAGGTGCCACGCTGATCCTGCAAGCGGGTAAACGCCCTTACAAACTGAAAGCCGAAGACCTCGAACACTACAAAGGTGAGCGTGGACGTCGCGGGAATAAACTCCCGAGGGGCTTTCAGCGGGTCGATGCGCTGCTCGTCGAAAACCTCAATTAAGCGTCCTAGAGCGCTCGATCTACGATTTAACGCGTAGATCGACGCTTTGGCGCTGGAGTCGGAACGCATATTCACGGATGATATGGCCTTTCCAAGCGCCGGCGTGGCCGAGCGTTCTTCATATTTATTGAGTATTTTCACTGTGGTCAGCCTTGTGGCGGCCACCTGGACGGGATGATGACTGCGCTGCGCCTTCCACTTATTTTGTTACTCGCTGGCGTTCTCGGCCTGGCGGGTTGCAGTGTTCACCAGCCGGTGTCGCTGTATCAACTGGACAGCGGAAGTCCGGTTCAGCCTGCGCAAAGCGCGGGCATGGCGGTTTTGTTGGGCCCGGTGGTTGTCGCCGACTACCTGCAACGTGAAACCCTGCTGCAACGTCAACCCGACGGCAGCCTGCAGGCAGCGACCGATGGTCGTTGGGCCGGCAGCCTTTCGTCGGATATCGATCAGCTGCTGATGCGTCAGGTTGCGGGTCATCTGGACAGCCAACGTGTCGTGCTGGCGCCGGCCACAACCGGGTTCACCCCGGATGTGCAGGTGCTGCTGACCATCACGCGTCTCGATTCCGGTGCCAAACAGCCGGCGATTCTGGATGCGCAGTGGCGTCTGATCGATCGCCGTGGTCAGGTGCGCGATAACCGCATCGTTCATCTGCAAGAGCTGCATGCCGGCAGCACCGCTTCGCAGGTTCAGGCGCAGGGGATTCTGTTGCAGCGTCTGGCCGAGCAGTTGTCGGTAGCTTTGAAGCCGCTGGCCAATCAACCGCCAGTGGCCGAAGCACCGCGTAAAGCGGCAGCGAAACCGGCAGCGCCGGCGGCGGAAGCCGAGAAGCAGCCGAAGATTCCGATGGCTTCGCCGATTCGTACGGATATGGAAGTGTTCCGCTTCTAGGTCTGGATCGAGTCAGAACAGAGCCCGCCTTGTGCGGGTTTTGTTGTGTCTGGGGGCTAGAAGATCAACAGCCCCTCACCCCAGCCCTCTCCCAGAGGAAGAGGGAGCCGACCGTGGTGTCTGGCGTCATACGTCGACCTGAAAGAACCTGGCGATTATGGATTCGGTAGAACAGGGGCGGACTGGGGGGTGTCTTGCGTCATATGTTGACCTGACAGAGCCTGGCGATTATGGATTCACAGCTGGCCGTTCAAGTCGGTGGAGCTCTCCAATATCCCCCAGTCAGTTCCCTCTCCCTCTGGGAGAGGGATAGGCGGGCGGCGTTCCGATGAGGGGCTTTTCAGTCATCCACAAAAAAGCCCGCAGACAATCACTCGTCTGCGGGCTTCTGTGTTTCAGGTCTAAGGCTTACGCCCGACGCTCATGCATCCGCGCCAGTTGCCGTTCCAGCATCGACGGATAAGGCTCCATCAACCGCTCTACACAGCAAGCGCCCTCAGGGCTGGCGATCGGGCGGATACGCGCACGCTGACGGATCAGCGCGTCATCGCTGATCTTGCGCTCAACCAGCAGCAGGTTGCGGCTGTGTTGCGACAAGGCCAGTGCATCCTGGGCCGAATCGGTCAGCAGCAGATCAATCTGGCTCAGGCCAAACAGTTCATCACCCAAAGTCAGGCCCAGCTGCAATTGCAGGGTGATGCCGCTGTCGGCGACTTCAATCTGCAACTGATGACCCAACGCCCGCAGCAGCTCACCGCAGCAGATCGCATTGGTCAGGTAATCGTCGCCGCTGTCTTCGGTGTGGAACAGCATCAGCGTGCTGCCATCGTTCAGGGTTTCGATTTCGCCCTGGTACAGCGAGGCGGCCTGATCGAGGCAATCGCGATAACGCTCCAGCAATTCTTCCAGACGCGCACGGGGCAGGCGCCGCAGTTGTTCCTGCGAGCCGAGTTGCACCGCGAGCACGGCGCTGTGCTGCGGCACGCTTGGGGTGGCCTTGCGGGCTACCGGTTGCGGGGCGGCGTCCAGCGATTCGTCGCGCAGATCGGCAAACGCATCGTCGTCTTCATCGTCTTCAACGGTGCTGACCACGTGGCGCGGCGCCGGCTTCTGCGCGGCCAGCGGACGGCTTTCATCGAAGCTCGGATCGCGCAGATTGCGCACCTCGAACTCCGGTTCGTCGTCTTCTTCCTCTTCGAACTCGGGTTCCGGCTCAGGTTTGGGCGCAGGTTCCGGGGCGAAGTCGGCGTGCAGTTGCCGCGCCAGATCGCCGATCTCGTCCTGACGATCGGTGCCCGGCGTATGTTCATCGATACGGCGCAGCCAGACGCGCAATTGCAGCAGCGGCGTCGACAGGTGGCGGCCCATGCGCAGGCTCAGGGCCAGCGACAGCGCCAGCAGAATCCCGCTGAGAATGCCCATGCTTTGCAGGCTGATGGTCATTGGCTGCTGGAACTGATCCATGTCCAGGCTGATGCGCAGTTGCCCGGCGGTCACGTCCTGAAAGGTGATCTTGCTCTCGTACATGCCTTCGGCTTCGCCCAGCAGGCTGTGCTTGGGCCGCTGACCGGACTCGGCGAGGATGCGGTTATCCACGCTGTAGATCGCCGCGTGGGCGACCAGTTTGTTCTTGGTCAGGTTGTTGAGCAGCACGTTGAGGCTGAGGATGTCGTTGGACACCAACAGCTCCGTGGCCGAGGTCGCGGTCTGCGTGGTCAGGCTTTCGCCCAGCGCATCGGCCTGCTGGTGCATGGCCTGCTTGAATTGCAGGCCCATCACGCAGGCATAGATCACCAGGGCCAGAGCGACCAGGATCACGTTATGGCTGGCAATGCGCAATGCAATCGGTACACGGCGATGACGCAGTGCACGGAAGATCAGCAGGAAGAAGTTATCGGTTTTAACTGGCGTGGGCCGGTTCACTGAGCTCGGCTCTTTTGTCCGTGAAGTTGACGCGCAGTATAGCGACAGGCCCTAGACCGGCAAAGCGCTCGCGGTGCCCGATGGTCACTGAAAGTGGGTAGAATGCGGTTTTTTTCCAGTTGCGGGGGTGCGCGTTGCGCGAAATCGTCCTGATTAACATCACGGGAGTCGACCGTCCGGGTCTGACGGCAGCCATTACCGGCGTTCTGGCACAAGGTGGTGTGAACATCCTCGACATCGGTCAGGCCGTGATCCACGACACCCTGTCGTTCGGCATTCTGGTTGAAATTCCCGATTCCGAGCAGGGTAAAGCCGTGCTCAAGGACATCCTGTTCAAGGGCTACGAGCTCGACCAGCAGGTTCGGTTCACCCCGGTGTCCGAAGAGGATTACCAGCAATGGGTGGGCAATCAGGGCAAGAAACGCCACATCGTTACCTTGCTGACGCGCAAGGTGACCGCCGGCCAATTGCAGGCCGTCAGCTCGATCACCGCCAAATATGGTCTGAACATCGACCACATCGACCGTCTGTCGGGTCGCATGCCGTTGGACACCCCGGCGGACAAGGGCAAGGGTTGCATCGAGTTCTCCGTGCGTGGCGAAGCGGCTGATCCACAGGCGTTGCGCGCCGAATTCCTCAGCGTTGCCCAAGAGCTGAACGTCGACATCGCCTTCCAGGAAGATTCGCTGTTCCGGCGCAATCGTCGTCTGGCGGTGTTCGACATGGACTCGACGCTGATCGAAGCCGAAGTCATCGACGAATTGGCCAAGGCTGCCGGGGTTGGCGAGCAAGTGTCGGAAATCACCGAGCGGGCGATGGCTGGCGAACTGGATTTCCGCGCCAGTTTCAAAGAGCGTCTGGCCTTGCTCAAAGGTCTGGACGTCAGCGTGCTGGATTCGATTGGCGCTTCGCTGCGCCTGACCGAGGGCGCCGAAACGCTATTCGCCGAACTCAAGCGATTGGGTTACAAGACTGCGATCCTGTCCGGCGGCTTCACTTACTTCGCCAAGCAATTGCAGGCCAAACTCGGCATCGACTACGTGTTCGCCAACGAACTGGAAGTGGTCGACGGCAAGTGCACCGGCGTGGCGATCGAGCCGATTGTCGACGCCCAGCGCAAGGCTGATCTGTTGAAAGAGCTGGCGCACAAGGAAGGTTTGCGTCTGGAGCAGACCATCGCCGTGGGCGACGGCGCGAATGACCTGCCAATGCTGGCGATTGCCGGGCTGGGCGTAGCGTTCCGTGCCAAGCCGTTGGTCAAGCAATCGGCGAAGCAGGCGATCTCGACGTTGGGTCTGGATGGCGTGCTGTATCTGCTGGGCTTTCGCGATCGTGACGGGCAGCTCTGAGTTCTCTATCGCCTGACCTGGCCTCATCGCGAGCAGGCTCGCTCCCACATTTGAAATGCATTTAACTGTGGGAGCGAGCCTGCTCGCGAAGGGCGCGCCTCGGTCTAGAGCGATTTCCACAACGAATCAAAATCCTCCTCGCTCGCGCCATTCTGCGCGGTCTCCAGCGAGCGGTAAGCAAACTGATTGAAACTGTGCGTACTTGATACCCGCCGATCCAGCCCGGCGCGGTGTTCTTCGCCTTGGGTGTTGATCAGCACTTTGCTGCCTTCCTGAAAGGGCAGGCGCGGCGCGAGTAACGTGGCCGGCACATCGATCGCACTGATCTCCGGCAGTAACAAACCGCGCAAATACTGGCTGTGATCGTCCCGCGAGCGCACCAGTTGCAGGCCGCACGGCTGCGCATGCGGCGCCACCAGTTCGATGCCCATTTGCGTGCCGCCGCCGCGCACCTGACGAATCCAGCGGATCACCGCAATGCTCCAGCCCAGACTGGCGCTGTCCTGAATGCCGAGCATTTCCCCGGACTGCAACTGCGCAGGTACCTCATCTGGCCACGCCAGACAATAACCGCCGGGGCTGTGGTTGATCACCGGCAAGGCGTAGGTCGGGTAATGCGGCGTGCGGTCGGGGCTGTTGTCGTCCTCGACCAATTGGTCGTACTGGATTTCTTCGTAGGGCAAAAACTCATCGTTGCTCTGCGGCGCCGCATCGAACGCCTGGCTCCAGCTGTCCTTTTCACCTTGGGCCACGGCGTTGCTGAAATTCGCCGCTCGGGCAACGGGATGCTTGAGCATATCGCTGAAACTGCGCTCGCCACCGAGATAGAAGTGCAGGGCACTCATACCGACGCAGACGATCAGACTGCCCTGTCCCACGGTGCGCTGGAAACTGCGTTCCGCCGCCTCGCCCCACGTGGCATGCAAGTGTTGCAGGGTGTCGAAACTGAGCCCCGTCGGGATCGGCAAAGGCGTCGAGGTGTCCTGATGCTGCAAGTGCGCTTCGAGGGTGTTCACCAGCGGTTGCGGATCAAAGCCGAGCAATCCGGCCTGCTGCTCGCTGCGAAACATGTTGCGATATCGCGGCCCGGCATCGATGTCTGCGCTGACCGCAAACAAGCCATCGTCGGAACGCGCAGGGTGCAATTTGAGCAAGGCACTCCACGGTTCAAGCACTTCGGCGAGGCGAGCGATCTGGTTCTGCCGCAGCTGATTGCAGCGCGCGCTGCCCAGCAGCAGGGCGGCGATGTAGGTCTGTTCCGGACTCAACTCCGTGGTCAGACTGGCCAGGTCGTCATGCACCCGCCGCTGTTGCAACTGCAATTCACACGCTGTGCGGTATAGCTGATGAAGTTCGAACCACAGGTGGTCCGGCGGCGAACTGTACAGTTGCGTGGCGCGCACCAGTTGTCCCTTGAGGGCGTGAGTCGCGCGTTGCAGGGCGGTGCCGAGCAACGCCGCGCGATCCTTGCTGTATTTCGGCGCAATGCGCAGCACGATCTGTTTGTAGCCGATCGCCAGATGACTTTGCAGCGCCTGACACAGATTACTGATTTTGCGCGAGCGTTCGTCGAGCATGATCGCCTGATGCAGAAAGTGCCGCTCCAGATGCTGGCAGACGAAGTAAACCTCGGGGCGCAGCAGTTCCAGCAACTGCAGACGATTGTCGCTGGGGGTGAGCAATTGATTGAGTTCGCCCAGGCCTTGATACAGCAGGCGGGCGGTTTCGCCGATATTGGCCTTGGGCAGGCCGGCGATCCAGCGCTTGAGGTCGCGCGGCGTCGCTTCGCAAAACGACAGGCGCGGCTGACTCGGGGTCGGCGCACGTAGCGTTGGGGCGGATATGGTTTGGCTCATGCCAAAAACCATAGCAGCAAATAGGGCAATTTGCGGGAACAGCGCCAGGCTGCTCCCGCAAAGCCTGCTTTACGCTTTTGGCAGTGCCAGGCCTTGGCCCATCTGCACGGGCGAACCGGCAGCGAGTTCTTCAGCCCATTTCACTTGATCCGGGCCGAACAGCACGATGGCGGTCGAGCCCAGTTTGAAGCGGCCCAATTCAGCACCTTTCTCCAAGTGGATCGGCGCACGTGCGGCTTCGTCGTAGCGGAAGGTTTTCAGCTCACGCTTCGGCGGCGTGACCAGACCGGCCCACACGGTTTCGATCGAAGCGACGATCATCGCGCCGACCAGCACCACAGCCATCGGGCCGCGCTCGGTGTCAAAGATGCACGCCACGCGCTCGTTGCGAGCGAACAGTTCCGGGACGTTTTCCGCGGTGGTCTGGTTGACCGAGAAGATCCGGCCCGGGATGTAGACCATTTCGCGCAGGGTGCCGGCCAGCGGCATGTGCACGCGGTGGTAGTCCTTCGGCGACAGGTAAATGGTGGCGAAGTCGCCGCCCATGAACGGCGCCGCGTTGGCCGCATCACCGCCGAGCAGTTCGAGCACGCTGAAGCTGTGGCCCTTGGCCTGGAACACGCGGCCGTGTTCGATCGGGCCGAGCTGGCTGACCGCACCGTCGGCCGGGCTGAGGATCGCGCCCGGGGTTTCGTCCAGTGGACGTGCGCCGTCTTTCAGGGCGCGAGTGAAGAACGCGTTGAAGTGCTCGTAAGCGGTCAGGTCTTCGACCAGTGCTTGCGACATGTCCACTTGATAACGCTTGGCGAACCACTGGGTGAACGCATTCTTGAACCAGCGCACGCGGCACTCGGCAACGCAGCCGGCCAGGCGCGACAGCAGGTGATGCGGCAGCAGGTACTGACTGAGGATAAACAGACGCTCTTTCATTAGTTGTCCTTAAAAACCTTAAATCTCGACAGGCGTGTCAGGGTGGTTGCCCCATTCGCCCCAGGAACCGGCGTAGCCCTTGACCCGCGGATAACCGAGGGACTTGGCCACCAGATAAGTGAAGCCCGACCGGTGATGGGTCTGGCAGTGGGTAATGATTTCTTTGTCCTTGGTGATCCCGAGGTCTTCGAGGATCTGCGGCATGTCGGTACGGATCCGCAGCTGACGCGCCTTGTCCATGCCCGCCGTCCATTCAAAGTTGACCGCGCCGGGGATGTGCCCGGCCTTGGCGGCCAGCACTTTCTCGCCGGAGTATTCCAGCGGCCCGCGCGCATCCCAGATCGCCAGATCGGCAGCACCGAGACGGCTTTGCAGGTATTCGCGGGTCGCGGTCGGCTCGTCGTGCAGGGTCAGCGGCAAAGGCCCGCCGATGGCTGCCGGCACCTGGATCGACATCGGCATGCCATCCGCCAGCCATGCTGGCAGACCACCGTCTATATAGTGGTACTTGTCGTGACCGATCACGTCGAGCAGCCAGATAAAGCGTCCGGCCCAGCCGCCGCCTTCATCGTCATAGACGACGTAGACCGCGTCCTTGCGATGGCCCAGCTCACCGAACAGCGCTTCCAGATCGGCTTTGGCGGGCATCAGGCCCGGCGCCGGCGGTTGGCCGAGCTGGGTGCGTTTCGGGTCGACAAAGCGTGCGCCGGGGATATGGCCCTCGGTGTAACGCGCAGGACTGGTCAGGTCCACCAGAATCAGTTCGCCGGACTCCAGGCGCGGGAGCAGGTCGCTCGGTTCGATGACGAGCGGCAAGCCAGAGAAGTCAGACATGTGAGGTCTCCAGAGCACAAAGGGGAGGATTGTAGCGCAGCCTCATCGGCCACGGCTGCTAAAGCTGTGCAGGGCTTTTTCAATGCACTGCGCGGTTTTGCCAAAGGCTTGCACGGTGATGTCGGCGAACGGCCCGCCGCCCTGATCGGCGACGACGATCATGATCACCCGGCCATTGTTGACCAATGAACGCAGGAACAGGTGCTCACCGCGAAACAGCGTGCGCAGGCTCGGCGGCAGCAGGGCGGAAAACTGGGCGTTGTTGTCTGGATTGATGCGCACCTGTGCCTGTTGCGCGAGCAGGCGCTGCAGCACGCTGCTCTGGCCGACGGCGAACGTCAGCGCCGCGGCTTCTTTTGGCAAACCGTAAGTTTGCTGTACGCGCAGACTGGTTTGAGTGCGATCGGCCATCAGGATCATCACCCGGCGCATGCCGCTGGCGGCCAAGGCATCGCGGGCGGCGACGGTCAGGCTCATCGCATTGGTGAAGCGGCTTGGCTCGGCAAGCAGCTCGGCGCATTGCTTGCGCCATTGTCCCAGGTCTTCAGTGGAGGGCGCAGCGGCCGGCAACATGCCTGCCGGCAAGCGCCGCGTGCCCCACGGCCACAGCAGCGAAACCGCCGGGTGCCACAGATCCGGCATCGCATGGTAACGGGCGCTGTAGGCGGCTTGCTGGTGCAGTTGTTGCTGCACTTCATCCATCGAAATCTGCAGATACAGGCTGGTCAGGTACTGCCAGCGCTCGCTGTGCGGACTGTCCCAGGCTTGTTGCGCCGACAGCGCCAGACCGTTGGCCAGCAGCACGGTGTTGGCCGGCTGATTGAGCCAGCGGCGCAGGGTCGGGTCATCGTCGAGGCGGTTTTGCTGGCGCAGCGGGTGTTCGCTGTCGCGGGCGATGCGCAGCACTTTAACCAGCTCGCGCTGTTCGCTGAGCAGCAGTTTGTAACCCTGCTGCACCCAGATCGGCAGATGCCAGGCCTCGACCAGCCCTTCAGCGATTTTCAGCAGGCGCACACCGAACAACTGCTTTTCGACCATGCGCGCCGATTCGCCCTTGTGGATAACCCGCAACTCCCATTCTTCGAGCAACTGCGGAAAGGTCAGCGCCATTGGCCACAGCGGCGAGAGAAACAACAGGCTGCCCCAATGAATGTCCTGCCACAGCCGCGCCAGCCGACTGGCGAAAAAACCGTTGGCCTGTTGCGTCGCGTGCTGGCTGATCATTTGCAACTGGCGCAGGGCCTTGGGGATTTGCATCTGCGGTTGGGCAGGCAGGCGCGCGAGCAATTCTTCGGTGCGGGCAAGGCCCAGACGGTTGATGGCGACCTCGAGATTTTCCGCCGGCGCGGCCATGGTGCCGTGGGTGTGACGATTCGCCTCACGGATGATGCTCAAGGCCAGCGCCGGGCTGTCCTGCATCAGGTCGGCGATGTCGCGCAGAGAACTGCGGTTATCGCGGATGGCCCGGCAGACTTTGTCGTGAGCCTCTTGCGGCACGGGCAATAGGACGCTGTCGAGCAGCTTGACCCAACCGGCGAGGGTGGTCGGTTTTGCGTGTGGGACGTTCGTTTCATTAGCCATGTCTGGACGGGATCTTCACTGACTGTAGACGCGCCCGGCATGGGCTAAATTGGCTTTTCGCCTGAACTGGCTATAGTCTGGCGCAGTTTTGCCGATAAGTAGAAGAAGAGATTTTTTAACTTCCGAATATGACCTTGAACCCGACTTAAATAAGTACTTTCTACCTATGGCTAAAATTATCGGCATCATCGTCGTATTCGCGAGCGTGCTCGGCGGATACGTGCTCTCCCACGGCAAAATTGCCGCCCTGATCCAGCCTTTCGAGGTGTTGATCATCGGTGGTGCGGCACTGGGTGCATTCCTCCAGGCCAACCCCGGCTACATGACCATGCACGTGCTCAAGAAATCCCTGAGCATGTTCAGCTCGCGCTTCAGCCACACCTTCTATCTTGAAGTGCTTGGCCTGATCTACGAGATCCTCAACAAGAGCCGCCGCGAAGGCATGATGGCCATCGAAGGCGACATCGAAGACGCCGCCGCGAGCCCGATTTTCGCCAAGTACCCGGCGGTGCTGAAAGACGAGCGCATGACCGCGTTCATCTGCGATTACCTGCGCATCATGTCGTCCGGCAACATGGCCCCGCACGAGCTGGAAGGCTTGTTCGACATGGAGTTGTACAGCCTTAAGGAAGACCTCGAACACCCATCGCATGCAGTGAACGGCATTGCCGACGCCATGCCGGGTTTCGGTATCGTCGCGGCGGTACTCGGTATCGTGGTGACCATGGCCTCGCTGGGTGAGGGCGATCAGAAGTCCATCGGCCTGCACGTGGGTGCGGCACTGGTGGGTACCTTCTTCGGTATTCTCGCGGCGTACGGTTTCTTCGGCCCATTGGCGCATTCCCTGGCCCACGATGCCAAGGAAGAACTGAACGTCTACGAAGCCATCAAGGCCTCGCTGGTCGCTTCGGCTTCCGGCATGCCGCCATCGCTGGCGGTCGAGTTCGGTCGCAAGGTGCTCTACCCGGCCCACCGTCCAAGCTTTGCCGAGCTGGAACAAGCCGTTCGCGGTCGCTAAGTCATGGAAAATAATCAGCCGATTATCATCAAGCGCGTCAAGCGCATAGCCGGCGGGCATCACGGCGGGGCGTGGAAAATCGCCTTCGCCGACTTCGCCACGGCGATGATGGCGTTCTTCCTGGTGTTGTGGCTGTTGTCCACCGCGACGCCTGAGCAGAAGATCGCCATCGCCGGTTACTTCAAAGACCCGGTCGGCTTTTCCGAAAGCGGCACGCCGTACATTATCGATTTGGGCGGCACGCCGACCCTGGCGCCGGAAAACACCCTCAACCCTGAGGTGAAATCCCAGCCGCAACCGGACAAGGTCACCGTCGACACCGAACAAGTCGAAGGCATGGCCGAGCAGGTCGAGAAGGAACGTCTGGAGCTGCTCCTGCAAGAACTGCAAAACAAGGTCGACGAAAACCCGCAACTGCAGAAATTCAAGGATCAGATCCTCTTCGAGATCACGCCGAACGGCTTGCGCATCCAGATCATGGACGCCGAGAACCGGCCGATGTTCGACTCCGGTTCGGCACGCCTGAAGCCGTACTTCGAAGACATCCTGCTGGCCATGGCCGACACCATCAAAGCGGTGCCGAACAAGATCAGTATCAGTGGCCACACCGACGCCAAGCCTTATATCGGCACTGGCGACTACGGCAACTGGGAGCTTTCGGCCAACCGTGCCAACGCCGCACGTCGTGCCTTGGTTGCCGGCAGCTATCCGGATGCACAGGTAGCGCGGGTCGTCGGTTACGCCTCGTCGGCGCTGTTCGACCGGGAAAACCCGTTCAACCCGGTCAACCGTCGCATCGACATCGTCGTGCTGACCAAGAAGGCCCAAGCGGCCATCGAAGGTGCGCAAGGTGCAGACGCTGCGACGCCAGCGGATCAAGGCCAGAACGGCGCCGCTCCGGCGACGCCGGTTGACCCGAACGCACTGCCGGCGGATCAGCAACCGGTGCCTGCACACGAGTTGCGCGAACGCTTGAACCTGTTCGACGACGCCGCACCGAAACCGGCGGCACCGGGGAGTGCGGCGCCAGCGCCAGCCACTCCGCCAGCCACTGCCCCGGCCCCCGCGCCGAAGCAGTGACCGACAAAAAAGCCGACAGCGATGTCGGCTTTTTTGTGCCTGTCAGAACCCGCGCCGGATCCGATTCTTCAGTTGTTCGTGGAACACTTCGGCATTGCGTTTATAGGTGCCACTGAAGGATTCGTTACTCGAATCCAGCACAATCGAGCGCTTGCTCGACACCTCTTCACGATACGCGTCGATAAAGAAATTCAGATCACTGTCCGTGCTCAGCTTCGGCCACTTGTCCAGGTACAACGGCAATTCCGCCGGGCCGGTCTTGAACGAGCAGATCCGGCGGTTGCTGATGGTCGCTTCGCCAATTTCGAATGGCACCCACCACGACAATGCAGTCTTTTCCGACACCACCGCCAGCAGGTGCGTGCATTCGGTGATGTTGCGGGTGATGACCCCGGTGATGTCGTCAGTGGTTTGTGATTCCGGGTCGAGCACGTCGAGGTAGGTTTTGATGTTGGCCTGGATCAGGCGGCTGTTGATGGCGATCGCGTGCGCGCGATCCATGTGGCGGTAGCTGATAAAGACGGGCATCAGAAATGTCCTTTGATTGCGAGTTCGCGGTAGTAGGCGCCGAGGGCGGTGAGGCGGCAGCCGGTGGAGTTGATCGCCGCGTAATACATATGCTCGGCGTCGACCGGCTCGATCAGACTGTGGCGGTTGCACTTTTGCAGTTGCGCGAAGATCTCGCCGTGCTCCGGATCGAAGCTGGCTTCGGTCGGCTCGTAGCTGGGATCGAGCGGGTAGGTCGATTCGGCTTCGGCGAACCATTCGGGCAGTTTGCGCAGGATCTCCTTCGGGATCAGCGGCGAGACTTCCCGCAGGGAAATGAACTGCGAGACATTGGTCTTGAACACCGGACGTTGTTCCCAGGCGTCGAGTGCGTTATCGACAAAGGAATACAGACTGCCGGGCGTGATCTTGCCGAGAATGTTCGCCGCGCCGCCGTGCAGGGCTTGGAGCAGCAGCCCGGTGAATACACCGTGCTGCGCGCCCTCCATCGCCGGTTCTTCCTTTTTGCACGCGGTCAGAATGGTCATGCCTTCGCCGACCATGCTGCTTTCGCTGCGCAAGGCCCGCACCTCACCGGCGGCGCCGCTTTGGCAGCAATCGAGGATGATCACTTTGTTTTTGATGCGCGTGGCTTTGCTCGCCCAATTGAGAATATCGCTGATGCGGATGCCGTCCTTGGTGCTGCGATAATCCTGGGGCAGCAACATGCCTTCGTCATTGTCGTTATCGAAGCCGCCATGGCCGGCGAAGTACAGCAGGGCGACGTTGCAGTCGCCGGAAAACAGCTCGCGGATCTGGTCTTCGAGCATCTCCCGACCCAAGTGATCCTCAGCGGACGTCAGCACGATGTTCTTGAAATTTGGATCGCCATTGGCGTCGGTTTTCAACACCGAAGCCATGGCCATGGCGTCGTTGCTGCAGCCGCTCAGGCGCGAAATGTGTTTGTAGTCGTTGATCCCTATAAACAGTCCCTTGCGCATGATCAGGCCGCCGTGTGCAGGCGGATCGCGCCGACGATGCTGTTGGTGTTCCACGCGCATTCGGCGTGTGCGGCGTTACGCACTACCGTGGAAATCCGCTCGGCACCGAAGGGTTTCACCGCAATGATCACCTTGCCCAAACGCTTGGCGATCTCGATTTCCTTGTTGATCCACTTGCTGTAAGTCGAATACATGCCCGCCATGATCAGCACCGCCGAACACGGGCGAATCTTGTTCTCGATGGCTTCTTCAAGCTGCCTGTCGTTCAGCGCGCCCATGATCGGGTTGTGTGTCGGCACGGAAAAATTCTTGTAGGTGAAGGTCGGATGAGCACTGAGCAGGCGCACCAGATTGTCGTGGGCGTGGGAGTAGTTCCACGAATGGCTGATGAACAAATGGTAGGTTTGCATGGGGTTCCTCGGAGGTCGCGGGATGCGAGAGAGGAATCCGATGGTAGGCCTCTGGAGAGCGCCTACAAGGGCTGCTCGGCAAACCAGAAATGCCCTGCAAGCAGACGTGCAAAGTCCTACAGGAAAGACCGATGTTTAACAGGAGGGAGGTTTTGTCAGGCGAGATCCGACATCCGGCAGCACCTGGGGAAGGTGCCGCCGGCGCAGATGTTTAGTAACCGTTTTCCGGCAGGCTGGCGATGATCGAGCGGTAGCTGTTCATCCGTTGCTGCTGCACGCGGCCGTCTTCGAGTGCCTTGAGCAGCGCACAACCCGGTTCGCGGTCGTGCTTGCAGTCGCGGAAACGGCAAGTGCCGAGCAAATCATTGAACTCGATGAAACCGGCTTCAACGTCGGCACGGCTGACGTGGCCGAGGCCGAATTCACGAATACCCGGGGAGTCGATCAGTTCGCCACCGCCGGGGAAGTGGAACAGCCGCGCGGTGGTCGTGGTGTGCGTGCCCTGACCGGACAGTTCGGACAACGGCCCGACGCGGGTTTCGACTTCAGGCAGCAGGCTGTTGACCAGCGACGACTTGCCGACGCCGGACTGGCCGACGAACACGCTGATGCGCCCGTCGAGCTGCTGTTGCAGTTGTTCCATGCCGTTGCCGTGGTGCGCCGACACTTCCAGCACCGGATAACCGAGCGTGCGGTACACCGCCAGCAACGCGTTGAGCGCCGGGGCGTTCTGCTCGTCGATCAGGTCGAATTTGTTCAGCAACAACAACGGACGGATGCCAGCGTGTTCGGCGGCGACCAGATAGCGGTCGATCAGGTTGGCATGCGGCTCGGGCAACGGGGCGAAGACGATGACGATCATGTCAACGTTGGCCGCTACCGGCTTCAACTGGCCGCGGCTGTCCGGACGGCACAGTTCGGTGGTGCGCGGCAATTGCGCGACGATCACACCGATGCCTTGGTTGCCGGCACGCCAGACGACGGTGTCGCCGGTGACCAGTGCTGGCAGGTTGGCGCGCAAGTGGCAGCGGAAGACCTGGCCGGCCTGATCACCGTCAGTGGCCTCAACCTCGACCTGCACACCGAAGTGGGCGATCACCAGGCCGGTCTGTTCCGGGCCCAGGTCGCCGCCCTCAAGGGCTTCGACAGCCGAGGACTCGCGTTTGGCGGCGCGTGCGGCGCGCTCGCCTTGAATTTTTTCGATGCGCCAGTTTTGACGACGATTGAGTTGGCGTTTGGCCATGGGTGTTCCGTCTGAAGAATGCAGCGATTAGGTAAAACGGCCGCGAGTTTAGCACGCCCGGCCACCGGCCTAGGCTAAACTGCGCGCATTGCCTAGGAGCCCAAATATGCAAAACCCGCAGAATCTGATCTGGATCGACCTGGAAATGACCGGTCTGGACCCGGACAACGACGTCATCATCGAAATGGCCACTATCGTCACCGACAGCGACCTGAATACATTGGCCGAAGGTCCGGTGATCGCCATCCATCACAGCGACGAAGTGCTCGCGCGCATGGACGAGTGGAATACCCGCACCCACGGCAACTCTGGCCTGACCCAGCGCGTGCGCGACAGCCGCATCAGCATGGCCGAAGCCGAAGCCGAGACCATCGCATTCCTGGAAAAATGGGTGCCGAAGGGCAAGTCGCCGATCTGCGGCAACAGCATCTGCCAGGATCGTCGCTTCCTTTATACCCACATGAAAGGGCTGGAAAGCTACTTCCACTATCGCAATCTTGACGTCTCCACGCTCAAGGAACTGGCCGCACGCTGGGCGCCGGACGTACGCGAAAGCTTCAGGAAGGGCAGCACCCACTTGGCGCTGGACGACATTCGCGAATCGATCGCCGAGCTGCAGCATTATCGCAAGCACTTCATCAAGTTCTGATGCGGCGTGAGTAAGGGGGGCTCGTCCCCTTTTGGTGCCGTCGCGAAATGGCTAGACTGCGCGCCTTCCTGCCTGGATCGCCACCATGTTGCTGATGCTCTATCTGATCGCCATCACCGCTGAAGCCATGACTGGCGCGCTGTCTGCCGGCCGACGCGGCATGGACTGGTTTGGTGTGGTGCTGATCGCCTGCGTCACGGCGTTGGGCGGCGGTTCGGTGCGCGATGTGCTGCTCGGGCACTACCCGCTGACGTGGGTAAAACACCCGGAATACCTGGTGCTGACCTCGGTCGCAGCTATGTTCACCGTGTTCACCGCACGCTGGATGCGTCATTTGCGCTCGCTGTTTCTGGTGCTCGACGCCGTCGGCCTGGTGGCGTTCACGCTGATCGGCTGCATGACCGCGCTGGAGATGGGCCACGGCATGCTGGTCGCGTCGGTCAGCGGCGTGATCACGGGCGTGTTCGGCGGCATCCTCCGGGACATCTTCTGCAACGACATTCCGCTGATCTTCCGCCGAGAGCTATACGCCAGCGTCTCGTTCGCGGCGGCGTGGTGCTACATGCTTTGCCTGTATCTGAATGTGCCGAGCGAGCAGGCGATTTTGATCACGTTGTTCGGCGGCTTTCTATTGCGCCTGTTGGCGATCCGTTTTCACTGGGAAATGCCCAAGTTCGTGTACAACGACGCGCCTTGACGTTCAGCATGCTGCTTCAATGCCCACTCGACGTGTTCTTGCACCAGCTCTGAAGGATAGTTGCGCCGCGCCTTCAAGGCTTCCAGCACCGGAATGCTCGACGGCGCGTTACCCAGTCCAACCGCCAGATTGCGCAACCACCGCTCATACCCGGCGCGGCGCAGCGGCGAGCCTTCGGTGCTGCTGAGAAACTTTTCTTCATCCCACAAAAACAGCTCGGCCAGTTCAGCATTGTCGAGATTGTGCCGTGGCTTGAAGTCGCTTTCGCCGGAAGGTTTGGCGAAACGGTTCCACGGGCAGACGATCTGGCAGTCGTCGCAGCCGAACACGCGGTTGCCGATCAGCGGTCGCAAATCTTCGGGGATCGCGTTTTTCAATTCGATGGTCAGGTAGGAAATGCAGCGGCGCGCGTCCAGCACGTAGGGGCCGACGAATGCGTTGGTCGGGCAGATATCGAGGCACGCAGTGCAGCGGCCGCAGTGTTCGGTGATGTGTGGCTCATCCACCGGCAACGGTAGATCGACAAACAGTTCGCTCAGGAAGAAATAACTGCCAGCCTTGCGGTTGAGTACCAGGGTGTTTTTGCCGATCCAGCCCAGCCCGGCCTGCTCGGCGATGGCTTTTTCCAGCACTGGCGCGCTGTCGACAAAGGCACGGAAACCGAACGGGCCGATCTCGGCCTGAATCTTGTCGGCCAATTGTTGCACGCGTTTACGGATCAATTTGTGGTAATCGCGGCCCAAGGCATAACGCGATACGTAGGCTTTTTCCGGTTGCGCCAAACGCTTGGCCATTTCGGTATCGCCCGGCAAGTAGTCCATGCGCAGCGAAACCACGCGCAACGTGCCCGGCACCAATTCTTCCGGGTGCGAGCGTTTGCTGCCGTGGGCGCCCATGTAATCCATCTCGCCGTGGTAGCCGGCGGCGAGCCAGCGCTGCAGATGCTGCTCATGCTCGGCCAGATCCAGGCCGCTGATGCCGACTTGCTGAAAGCCCAGCTCGCGGCCCCAATCCTTGATCGATTGGGCGAGGGCGGGCAGGTCTGTGGTGATGGCGGACATGAGGCGAGAGAAACCGGAGCTGAGGTGCGTATAATTCTGCCAGACATCGGAGCCCGAAGACGCATGCCGCACACGAAAGATGAATTACCCGACGCGCTGTATGGCGCCGCACAGGTGCGCGAACTTGATGCGCGGCTGATCGCCGCCGGCACGCCTGGCTTCGAATTGATGCAGCGAGCCGCTCATGCGACATGGCGCGCGCTGGTTCGGCAATGGCCGTCGGCGACCGAACTGACGGTGCTGGCCGGGCATGGCAACAACGCGGGTGATGGTTATATGGTCGCGGCGATGGCGCAGCGGGCCGGCTGGAAGGTGCAAGTATTAGCGGTCGGCGATCCGCAACGTTTGCTGGGCGATGCGCTGTTGGCCCATGCCGAGGCGTTGGCTGAGGGTGTCGCGGTGCAAGGCTGGCGAGCTCAGAGCGAACTGCGCGGGGTCATCCTCGATGCCTTGCTCGGCACTGGCCTGAACGGTGAGGTGCGCGAGCCTTACGTCTCGGCAATCAACGCCATCAACGGCAGCGGGTTGCCGGTCACGGCCGTCGATATTCCTTCTGGATTAAGCGCTGACACTGGGCACATGCTCGGTGTCGCCGTGCGGGCCGATCTGACGGTGACCTTTATCGGTTTGAAAATTGGTCTGTTCACCGGTGACGCGGCGGACCATGTCGGCCAATTGGTATTTAACGATCTGCAGGCCAGTGCCGACATCTATCGTGACATTCCTGTCATCGCCCGACGGCTCAACACGGCTAACCTTCCGAGATTGGCGGCGCGAGCTCCAACGTCGCACAAGGGCCGGTTCGGCCATGTGCTACTGATCGGCGGCGATCACGGGTTTGGCGGGGCAATTCTGCTCAGCACCGAAACGGCCCTGCGCAGCGGCGCGGGCATGGTGTCGCTGGCAACCCGTCCTGAACATATTCCGGCAGCGCTGACGCGAGTGCCGGAAGCCATGGCGCTCGGAACCTCGTCGGCCAATCAGTTGATGGGTTTGCTGGAGAAAGTTTCTGTGCTGGTGGTGGGGCCGGGGTTGGGGCAAGCCAGTTGGGGGCGGGCGCTGTTGTCAGCTGCCGCCAATGCCGCGCTGCCGCAAGTCTGGGACGCTGACGCGTTGAACCTGTTGGCCAGTGGCCTGGTCGAGTTGCCCAAGGATTGCGTGATCACGCCGCATCCGGGCGAAGCGGCGCGGTTGCTGGAAGTGAGCACGGCGCAAGTGCAGGCTGATCGTCCGGCCGCCGCGTTGGCATTGAGCAAGAAATATGCGGCGGTTGTCGTGCTCAAAGGCGCCGGCAGCCTGATCGCTCATCCCGATGGACGTCTGGCCCTGTGTCACCAAGGTCATCCGGCCATGGCGACCGCCGGGCTGGGTGATGTGCTGGCCGGCTTGACCGGCGCACTGCTGGCGCAAGGCATGGACGGCTTCGAGGCCGCTTGCCTGGCGGTTTGGCTGCACGCCAATGCCGGCATGCAACAAGGGAATTTGGGCCGTGGGCTGGCGGCCAGTGATCTGATTCCAGTCATTCGTCAGTTGTTGGAGGAGCAAACACCGTGTCTGAAGTAACCCTGTACCTGGCCGATGAACAGGCCATGAGCGACTTTGGTGCACGGATCGCCCGCGTGACCCAGGGCCATGGTCTGATTTTCCTTGAAGGCAATCTGGGGATGGGCAAAACCACGTTGTCGCGAGGGATCATTCGCGGGTTGGGCCACGTCGGTGCGGTAAAAAGTCCGACCTTCACGTTGGTCGAGCCCTACGAGATCGGTGACGTCCGCGCCTTCCACTTCGACCTTTATCGACTGGTCGATCCGGAAGAACTGGAGTTCCTAGGCATCCGCGACTATTTCGAAGACGATGCGATGTGCCTGATCGAATGGCCCGATAAAGGTGCAGGCTTTTTGCCAAAGCCTGACCTGACCATTACCATTAGCCCGCAAGACAGCGGGCGTTCGCTGAAAATTTTCTCCCAGGGCTCGCGTGGCGAGGCCTGGTGTGCCGCTTTGGCGTTGGAATCCAATTAGATGATGGGGTTAGGTATGCGCTTTCGCGCGATGGTAGCTGCCGCTGGACTGATGTTGATGGCAGTAACTGTCAACGCTGTGGCCGATTCAAAGGTCAACAGCGTGCGCCTGTGGCGTGCGCCGGATAACACGCGACTGGTCTTCGACCTGAGCGGCCCGGTGCAGCACAGCGTTTTCACCCTGACCGCGCCGGATCGGCTGGTGATCGACATCAATGGTGCCACCCTCGGTGCGCCGCTGAACGTGCAGACCGCGAACACGCCGATCACTGCGATGCGCTCGGCCCAGCGTACGCCGACCGACCTGCGGGTGGTCATCGATCTGAAAAAAGCCGTCACCCCGAAAAGCTTCTCGCTGGCGCCGAACGCGCAGTACGGCAACCGCTTGGTGGTCGATCTGTTCGACAACGCGGCCGACGCCGCGCCGCCGCCTGCGCCAAGCCCGAAAGTCGCGACGGTGCCGGCAGTGCCGGTAACGCCGACCGAACCTTCGATCAAGTTGCCGCCAGCCCCGGCGGGCAAACGCGACATCATTGTGGTGATCGACGCCGGTCACGGTGGCGAAGACCCGGGTGCGTCCGGCTCGCGCGGTCAGCGTGAGAAAGACGTGGTGCTGCAAATCGCCCGCGAATTGCAGCGTCAGGTCAACGGCATGAAAGGCTTCCGCGCCGAACTGACCCGCACCGGCGACTATTTCATCCCGCTGCGTGGCCGTACCGAAATCGCCCGCAAGAAGGGCGCCGACCTGTTCGTTTCGATTCATGCTGACGCCGCACCGTCTGCGGCAGCCTTCGGTGCCTCGGTGTTTGCCCTGTCTGATCGTGGCGCCACGTCGGAGACTGCCCGTTGGCTGGCGGACAGCGAAAACCGTTCCGACTTGATCGGCGGTGCCGGCAACGTCAGCCTCGATGACAAGGACCGCATGCTCGCGGGTGTGCTGCTCGACCTGTCGATGACTGCGTCGCTGACCTCCAGCCTCAACGTTGGCCAGAAAGTCCTGACCAACATCGGTCGCGTGACGCCGCTGCACAAACAGCGCGTGGAGCAGGCCGGGTTCATGGTGTTGAAGTCGCCGGACATCCCGTCGATCCTGGTTGAAACCGGGTTCATTTCCAACGCCAACGAAGCGAACAAGCTCTCGGCCTCGGGCCACCAGCAAGCGCTGGCGCGTTCGATCAGCAGCGGCGTGCGCCAGTTCTTCCAGCAGAACCCGCCACCGGGCACCTACATCGCCTGGCTGCGTGATTCCGGCAAGATCGCCCAAGGCCCGCGCGACCATCGCGTCGGCCCGGGCGAAACCCTGGCGATGATCGGTGTTCGCTATCAGGTGTCGCCGGCCACATTGCGCAGCGCGAACAACCTGAAAAGCGATGAGCTGAAAGTCGGCCAGCACCTGACCATTCCTGGCACCGAACTGGCGTCCAAAGAATGAACGAAGTGTTGAGCGCCGCCGCCCGCATCGAACTGCTCAGCCCACGGCTGGCGAACCAGATTGCCGCCGGTGAGGTGGTTGAACGCCCGGCTTCGGTGATCAAGGAGTTGCTGGAAAACAGCCTCGACTCCGGCGCCAAGCGCATCGATGTCGATGTCGAGCAGGGCGGCGTCAAGCTGCTGCGGGTGCGTGATGACGGCAGCGGTATTTCCGCCGATGACCTGCCGCTGGCCCTGGCTCGTCACGCCACCAGCAAGATTCGTAATCTGGAAGACCTCGAACAGGTGATGAGCCTTGGTTTTCGGGGTGAAGCACTGGCGTCGATCAGCTCCGTGGCGCGTCTGACCCTGACCTCGCGCACCCGTGGTGCCGATCAGGCTTGGCAAGTCGAGACCGAAGGCCGTGACATGGCGCCTCGGGTTCAGCCAGCAGCGCATCCGGTCGGCACGTCGGTGGAAGTCCGCGACCTGTTCTTCAATACCCCGGCGCGGCGCAAATTCCTCAAGACTGAAAAAACCGAATTCGATCACCTGCAAGAAGTGATCAAGCGTTTGGCGCTGGCGCGTTTCGACGTGGCGTTCCATCTGCGCCACAACGGCAAGACCATCCTCAGCCTGCACGAGGCTCATGATGATGCGGCTCGTGCCCGGCGTGTGGCGGCGATCTGCGGTTCGGGTTTCCTTGAGCAGGCGCTGCCGATCGAGATCGAACGCAACGGCTTGCACCTGTGGGGCTGGGTCGGTTTGCCGACCTTCAACCGCAGTCAGGCTGATTTGCAGTATTTCTTTGTGAATGGCCGTGCGGTGCGCGACAAACTGGTCGCCCACGCCGTACGTCAGGCCTATCGCGACGTGCTGTTCAACGGCCGTCACCCGACGTTTGCGCTGTTTTTCGAGGTGGATCCGGCGGCGGTCGACGTCAACGTGCACCCGACCAAACACGAAGTTCGCTTCCGTGACGGGCGCATGGTGCATGACTTCCTTTATGGCACGCTGCACCGCGCCTTGGGCGATGTGCGTCCTGAAGATCAGCTCGCCGCTTCAGTCACCACCGCCGTCGTCCGCCCAACCGGGCTCGATGCCGGTGAGTTCGGCCCGCAGGGTGAAATGCGTCTGGCGGCCAATGCGCTGCTGGAGCAACCGCAGGCGCAACCGGCGTTCAATACCTCGTCCGGGGCCAGCGCTGGCGGCGCTTATCAGTATCAATACACGCCGCGGCCGCAGTCGGCGGTGCCGCCGGCTGCGGAGGCGCAAGCCGCCTATCGCGAGTTTTTCGCGCCGCTGCCTGAGGCCAATGCCAACGCATTGCCGGCCGGTCAGGAAGACATTCCGCCGCTCGGTTACGCGCTGGCGCAGCTCAAAGGCATCTACATTTTGTCCGAGAACGCTCAAGGCCTTGTGCTGGTGGACATGCACGCCGCCCACGAGCGGATCATGTATGAACGCTTGAAGATCGCCATGGCCAGCGAAGGCTTGAGCGGCCAGCCGCTGCTGGTGCCGGAGTCGCTAGCGGTCAGTCAGCGCGAGGCCGATTGTGCTGAAGAACACGCAGCATGGTTCCAACGCCTGGGCTTCGAATTGCAGCGTCTGGGTCCGGAAACCCTGGCGATTCGGCAGATTCCAGCCTTGCTCAAGCAGGCTGAAGCCAACCGTCTGGTCGGCGATGTACTGTCGGATCTGATGGAATACGGCACCAGCGACCGGATTCAGGCGCATCTCAACGAATTGCTTGGCACCATGGCCTGCCACGGCGCGATCCGCGCAAATCGGCGCCTGGCGCTGCCGGAAATGAACGGCCTGCTGCGTGACATGGAAAACACCGAGCGCAGCGGTCAATGCAACCATGGCCGACCGACCTGGACCCAACTGGGCCTGGACGATCTGGACAAACTGTTCTTGCGCGGTCGTTGATGAGCCAGCCCCCTCCAGCGATTTTCCTGATGGGCCCGACCGCTGCGGGCAAAACCGATCTGGCCATTGAGCTGACCAAGGTCCTGCCGTGTGAGTTGATCAGTGTCGATTCGGCACTGGTCTATCGCGGCATGGACATCGGCACCGCCAAGCCTTCGAAAGAACTGCTGGCCGACTATCCGCACCGCTTGATCGACATCCTTGATCCGGCGGAGGCCTATTCGGCTGCAGATTTCCGTCGCGATGCGCTGCAAGCAATGGCCGAAATCACCGCACGCGGAAAAATCCCGCTGCTGGTGGGCGGCACGATGCTTTATTACAAGGCGTTGGTCGACGGCCTGGCGGACATGCCGGCAGCCGATCCGGCCGTGCGTGCGCAGATCGAAGAAGAGGCTGCCCGCCTTGGCTGGCAAGCCTTGCACGATCAACTGGCAGTGATCGATCCGGTGTCCGCTGCACGGATTCATCCGAACGATCCGCAGCGCTTGAGTCGCGCGCTGGAAGTTTATCGAGTCAGCGGTCAGAGCATGACCGAGTTGCGCCAGCAACAATCTGCGCAAAGTACTGAAGCAGCCGCTTCGGGACTGCAACAATTGCCCTATACTGTCGCGAACTTGGCCATTGCCCCGGCAAATCGCCAGGTCCTGCACGAGCGCATTAAACAAAGATTCACAAATATGCTGGAACAGGGGTTCATTGACGAGGTCGTAGCCCTGCGTAAAAGAAGTGACCTGCATTCCGGGTTGCCGTCTATACGTGCGGTAGGCTACCGCCAAGTCTGGGATTATCTGGATGGCACGCTGTCGTTAGCTGAAATGCAGGAACGGGGCATCATTGCCACGCGTCAATTGGCCAAACGCCAGTTCACCTGGCTGCGCAGCTGGGAAGATCTGCACTGGCTGGACAGTCTTGATTGCGACAATCTGCCGCGCGCCTTGAAATACCTTGGGACCATCTCCATATTGAGCTGAGTCCTTGCAATTGCCGTCTATCCTTGGGGGTGTGACGGCCAAAGCCATCTGAATTACCTATTTTTTATTATTGAATCCTTAAAGGAGTGCGGCACATGTCAAAAGGGCATTCGCTACAAGACCCTTACTTGAATACTTTACGTAAAGAGAAAGTTGGGGTTTCCATCTATCTGGTCAACGGTATCAAACTGCAAGGCACGATCGAGTCGTTCGACCAGTTCGTGATCCTGCTGAAAAATACCGTGAGCCAAATGGTTTACAAACACGCTATCTCGACAGTAGTGCCGGTTCGTCCAATTCGTCTGCCTAGCGCAACCGAATCCGAAGCAGGTGACGCTGAGCCAGGTAACGCCTGATAGGAGTCTCCTTTGTTCTTTGAGCGCCACGGTGGTGGTGAACGAGTCATCCTCGTTCACTTGGATGGACAGGACCCTGAGGCGCGCGAAGATCCGCAGGAGTTTCAGGAATTGGCTAATTCGGCGGGTGCCGAGACCGTTGCGTTTTTTAACGTGCCGCGTCATCGGCCAACCGCCAAATTCCTGATCGGCAGCGGCAAGGTCGAGGAGTTGCGCGACCTGGTCAAGGCTGAAGAAGCCGATCTGGTGATTTTCAATCACATCCTCACGCCCAGTCAGGAACGTAACCTCGAACGTGTTTTCGAGTGTCGCGTGATCGACCGTACGGGTCTGATTCTCGATATTTTTGCCCAGCGCGCCCGTACCCATGAAGGCAAGCTCCAGGTTGAACTGGCCCAGCTTGACCACATGAGCACCCGGCTGGTTCGCGGCTGGACTCACCTTGAACGTCAAGGTGGCGGCATCGGCATGCGCGGCCCGGGTGAAACCCAACTTGAAACCGACCGGCGTTTGTTGCGGGTCCGCCTGCGCCAGATCAAGGGCCGGCTCGAGAAGGTGCGCAGCCAGCGCGAGCAATCGCGTCGCGGCCGATCCCGTGCGGACATCCCTACCGTTTCTCTGGTGGGCTATACCAACGCCGGGAAATCCACGCTGTTCAATAACGTGACCAAATCCGACGTCTACGCGGCTGACCAATTGTTCGCCACGCTGGATCCGACCCTGCGCCGTCTCGACATTGACGACCTGGGGCCGATTGTCCTGGCTGACACGGTAGGTTTCATTCGGCACTTGCCGCACAAGCTGGTCGAGGCATTTCGGTCTACGCTCGAAGAGTCGAGCAATTCCGACTTGCTGTTGCACGTGATCGATGCGGCAGAGCCGGATCGCATGTTGCAGATTGAACAGGTGATGGTGGTGCTGGGCGAGATTGGCGCCCAGGACTTGCCGATCCTCGAGGTCTATAACAAACTCGATTTGCTCGAAGGCGTTGAACCGCAGATCCAGCGCGATGAAAACGGCAAGCCTCAGCGGGTCTGGTTGTCGGCGCGAGATGGCAGCGGTCTGGAATTGCTTGAACAAGCCATCGCCGAGTTGCTCGGCAGTGATTTGTTTATCGGTACCTTGCGCTTGCCGCAACGATTCGCTCGACTGCGTGCGCAGTTCTTCGAACTCGGTGCGGTGCAGAAAGAAGAACACGACGAAGAAGGCATCAGTTTGCTGGCCGTTCGTTTGCCCCGGGTCGAGTTGAATCGACTGGTAAGCCGCGAAGGATTGCAGCCGATGGAATTCATCGAGCAACACACTTTGCAATAAAAGCCTGAAAAAGCGGTTGTGTCGTAACGGCAGGCATTCTGTAGCATTGGTCGGCGCGCCGTGGGTGCGTCTTTGCTTTATCAGATGGAGAGCGCTATGGCTTGGAATGAGCCGGGTGGCAACTCGAATAATCAGGATCCTTGGGGTGGCAAGCGCCGCAATAACGGCGACCGCAAGGGGCCACCAGATCTCGACGAGGCCTTCCGAAAGCTGCAGGAAAGCCTGAACGGGTTGTTCGGTGGTGGTAAAAAACGCGGTGGTGATGATGGCGGTGGCTCGGGCAGGAGTGGTGGCGGCTTCGGCGGTCTGCTCGGCATCGGCCTCGTCGTGCTGGCGGCTGTCTGGCTGTACAGCGCGGTTTACGTAGTGGACGAGCAGGAGCAGGCCGTAGTGCTGCGCTTCGGCAAGTACTACGAGACTGTCGGCCCGGGTCTGAACATCTACTTCCCGCCGATCGACAAGAAGTACATGGAAAACGTCACGCGTGAGCGTGCCTACACCAAGCAGGGCCAGATGCTGACCGAAGACGAGAACATCGTCGAAGTGCCGCTGACCGTGCAGTACAAGATCAGCAACCTGCAGGACTTCGTGCTGAACGTCGATCAGCCGGAAATCAGCCTGCAGCATGCGACCGACAGCGCCCTGCGCCACGTGGTGGGTTCGACCGCCATGGACCAGGTGCTGACCGAAGGTCGTGAATTGATGGCCAGCGAAATCAAGGAGCGTCTGCAACGCTTCCTCGATACCTACCGCACCGGTATCACCGTGACCCAGGTCAACGTACAGAGCGCAGCGGCACCGCGTGAAGTGCAGGAAGCCTTCGATGACGTGATCCGCGCCCGTGAAGACGAGCAGCGTTCGCGCAACCAGGCGGAAACCTACGCCAACGGCGTCGTGCCGGAAGCCCGTGGTCAGGCCCAGCGCATCCTCGAAGATGCCAACGGTTATCGCGACGAAACGGTCTCGCGCGCCAAGGGTGAGGCTGATCGCTTTACCAAACTGGTCGCCGAGTATCGCAAGGCACCTGAAGTCACCCGCCAGCGTCTGTACCTGGACACCATGCAGGAAGTCTTCAGCAACACCAGCAAGGTACTCGTGACCGGCAACAAGAACGGCCAGAGCAACCTGTTGTATTTGCCGTTGGACAAGATGATTCAGAACAATCCGGGTAGCAGTGGGCCGGTGACCGGTTCGGCCGCCGCCAGCAACAACACGGATGTCACGCCGCACGTCACTGACCTGCCGCAGTCGCGCACAAGGGAGACCCGCTGATGAGCAATAAATCGCTGATCGCCCTGATCGTTGGCGTCGTTGTGGTACTGGTTGGCTGGAACTGCTTCTACATCGTCGCTCAGACCGAGCGTGCGGTGCTGCTGCAATTCGGTCGTGTGGTTCAGGCCGATGTTCAGCCAGGCCTGCATGTGAGGGTGCCATTCGTTAACCAGGTGCGTAAATTCGACGCGCGCCTGATGACGCTGGATGCACCGACACAGCGCTTCCTGACCCTGGAAAAGAAAGCCGTGATGGTCGATGCCTACGCCAAGTGGCGCGTGAAAGATGCCGAGCGCTTCTACACCGCGACTTCCGGCCTCAAGCAAATCGCCGACGAGCGTCTATCCCGTCGTCTGGAATCCGGTCTGCGTGACCAGTTCGGTAAACGCACCCTGCACGAAGTGGTGTCGGGCGAGCGTGATGCGTTGATGGCTGACATTACCGCGTCGCTGAACAAGATGGCGGAAAAAGAACTGGGTATCGAAGTTGTCGATGTCCGGGTCAAGGCCATCGACCTGCCGAAAGAAGTAAACCGCAGCGTGTTCGAACGTATGAGCACCGAGCGTGAGCGTGAAGCTCGCGAGCACCGCGCCAAGGGTAACGAGCTGGCCGAAGGCATCCGTGCCGACGCCGACCGTCAACGCCGCGTGCTGCTGGCTGAAGCCTATCGTGAATCCGAAGAGGTTCGCGGTGACGGTGACGCCCAGGCCGCTGCGATTTATTCCAAGGCCTACGGCCAGGATCAGGAGTTCTACGGTTTCTACCGTAGCCTGCGCGCCTACCGTGAAAGCTTCGCGAACAAATCCGACGTCATGGTCCTCGACCCAAGCAGCGACTTCTTCCACTACCTGGAAAAAGCCAAGCCTTGATACGACGTTGACCTGAAACACTCCGCCCGGCGGCTAAAACCTCGGGCGGGGTGATCCTTTGGGAAAACGTGTGTATGATGCGGCAGCCGGGAAATTCCCGGCTTTTTTGCGTCTGCACGTTTGATTGCTGTTTTTTGTTGCAGACATCGGGTTGAATGGCCCGAGAGTAATTCGAGGAAAGTGATGGGCGAAGCCGGTAACAGGCCTTTCGCCGCGTCGTTCATGCGCGTGCGTTTTGAACGGACCGGTCATTTTCTGCTTCACTCAAGGCTCGCCCGCAGGCTGGCCGCCCGGATCAAAGGGGAATGGCGTAATGGCAACGGTAGACCGCTGGCTGCTGCCAGATGGCATCGAAGAAGTACTGCCACCGGAAGCGGCGCGCATTGAAGTCGCGCGTCGTCAGGTGTTGGATCTGTTCCAGAGCTGGGGTTACGAGTTCGTCGTGACTCCCCATATCGAGTACCTGGAATCCCTGCTGACCGGCGCGGGCCAGGACCTGGACCTGCGGACCTTCAAGGTCATCGACCCGCAGTCGGGCCGGCAGATGGGTTTCCGTGCCGACATCACGCCGCAAGTAGCGCGCATTGATGCGCACACCCTGCGTCGCGAAGGCCCGAGTCGTCTGTGCTATGCCGGCAGCGTGCTGCACGCCCAACCGCGTGCATTGTCGTCCTCGCGCAGCCCGATCCAGCTGGGCGCCGAGTTGTACGGCGACGCCAGCCCGAGCAGCGACGTTGAAGTGATCAGCCTGATGCTGGCCATGCTGCAGCTGGCCGATGTGCCGGATGTGCACATGGATCTTGGTCATGTCGGCATCTACCGTGGTCTGGCGCGTGCTGCCGGTCTGTCCGGTGAAGTCGAGCAGCAGTTGTTTGACGCGTTGCAACGCAAGGCCATCGATGAGGTCATTACCTTGACCGAAGGCCTGCCGGCCGACCTGTCCGGCATGCTGCGCGCGCTGGTTGATCTGTGCGGAGGCCGTGAAGTGTTGAGTGCTGCCCGCGAGCGTCTGGCCAATGCGCCGGCGCCAGTTCTGGCGGCACTGGAAGATTTGCTGGCGATCGCCGAGCGTCTGTCGGCGCGCTTCCCGGAGCTGCCGCTGTACTTCGATCTGGGCGAGCTGCGCGGCTACCACTACCACACCGGTGTGGTGTTCGCGGTGTTCGTACCGGGCGTTGGCCAGTCCATCGCTCAGGGCGGTCGCTACGACGACATCGGCGCCGACTTTGGTCGCGCCCGTCCGGCGACAGGCTTCTCCACCGATTTGAAAACCCTGGTGACCCTGGGGCGTGCTGAGATCGAGCTACCGTCTGGCGGTATCTGGATGCCTGACAGTACGGATGCGGCACTCTGGCAGCAGGTTTGCCAGTTGCGCAGTGAGGGTCAGCGTGTCGTTCAGGCGTTGCCTGGACAACCTTTGGCCGCCGCCCGTGATGCGGACTGCGACCGGCAATTGATTCAGCAGAACGGGCTTTGGCAAGTATCGCCACTGGCTTCTTGAGTTTTCCTGCCGGCCATCGCCGGCACCAAGTTTGCGCGAATGAGGACAAGTGTTATGGGTAAGAATGTCGTAGTCCTGGGCACCCAATGGGGTGATGAGGGCAAAGGCAAGATCGTTGATCTGCTGACCGAACATGCTGCCGCCGTAGTGCGCTACCAAGGTGGCCACAACGCTGGTCACACGCTGGTGATCGACGGCGAAAAAACCGTCCTGCACCTGATCCCGTCGGGCGTGTTGCGTGAAGGCGTGCAGTGCCTGATCGGCAATGGCGTGGTGGTTGCACCTGACGCCTTGCTGCGCGAGATCATCAAGCTGGAAGAGAAAGGCGTACCGGTGCGTGAGCGTCTGCGTATCAGCCCGTCCTGCCCGCTGATCCTGTCCTTCCACGTGGCGCTGGACCAGGCCCGTGAAAAAGCCCGTGGCGAGCTGAAGATCGGTACCACCGGTCGCGGCATTGGCCCGGCTTACGAAGACAAGGTTGCTCGTCGTGGCCTGCGTGTTGGCGACCTGCTGAACATGCCGCGCTTCGAAGACAAACTGCGTGAACTGGTGGATTACCACAACTTCATGCTGGTTGGTTACTACAAAGAGCCGGCCATCGAGTTCGAGAAAACCCTGGCCGAGTGCAAGGAATACGCTGAGCTGCTGAAGCCCTTGATGCTCGACGTCACTGCCGAACTGCACGACCTGCGTCGCGCCGGCAAAGACATCATGTTCGAAGGCGCGCAGGGTTCGCTGCTCGACATCGACCACGGTACCTACCCGTACGTGACCAGTTCCAACACCACCGCTGGCGGCGTTGCGACCGGTTCGGGCGTTGGCCCGATGTTCCTTGATTACATCCTGGGCATCACCAAGGCGTACACCACTCGCGTCGGTTCGGGTCCATTCCCGACTGAGCTGTTTGATGACGTGGGTGCGCACCTGGCCAAGCAAGGTCACGAGTTCGGTGCTACCACCGGCCGTGCCCGTCGTTGCGGCTGGTTCGACGCCGTTATCCTGCGTCGCGCTATCGATGTGAACAGCATCTCGGGCATCTGCCTGACCAAGCTGGACGTACTCGACGGTCTGGAAACGATCAACATCTGCGTCGGCTACAAAGATGCCGAAGGCAATGCCGTTGCTCCGACCGATGCTGACAGCTACGTAGGCCTGCAGCCTGTGTACGAAGAAGTGCCAGGCTGGAGCGAATCGACCGTGGGCGCCAAGACCCTGGAAGAGCTGCCAGCTAACGCTCGCGCTTACATCAAACGCGTTGAAGCGTTGATCGGCGCGCCGATCGACATTATTTCGACGGGCCCGGACCGCAACGAAACCATCGTTCTGCGTCATCCGTTCGCTTGATAAGTCGTTGATGTAAAAAACAAAGGCCCCTTAATCGGGGCCTTTGTCGTTTATGCCTGTTGGACGGCATGACCTTTGCTGTGAATCTTCCTACAAGAGTGCCATCAAATTAATGGCGTCAGAAGTAGAGGTATTCACAGTGTCGGCCGTTCTCTCACTGTTACAAAGCCGTTTGTTGCGCCCAGTGTTCGTTACCCTTGGTATCGCCCTTTTGGTGCAAGTGTTGGTGGCCGTCGCCCTGACACGGAGCACCGTCACGGCGCTGGAAGCTGATTTGGCTGTGCGCCTCGGTGCCGATAGCCAGAAACTCTCGGGCGAACTGGAGCAGGCCGGGCGAGAAGTCACTTCAAGCCTCGATAACCTGTCCTCGAGTACCCGGCAGCGTCTGACCGCTGGTTTGTCTGCGCGTTTGAAGGATGAGCAAGCGCAGCTGCGTGCGACGCTAGAAAAGGATCTGAAGGATTCGGCTAATGATATGGCTCAGTTGCTCGCCTCGGTGGCGCCGCGCGCCATGTGGGATAGCGACGTGCCGACCCTGTCCGAGTTCGCTCGCCGCGCCCAGCGCAATCCCAACGTGCTGTTCGTGGTCTACGACGACGCGACTGGCCAGCACCTGACCCGTTATCTCAATCGCGAAAACCCGATCAACAAGGCCTTGCTGGAAAAGGGCCAAGGCGAGCGCGCGCTGGATAAAGTGCTGGATGCGGCGAAGAACGATCCGTCGGTCTACTACCTCGAAGCCTCGATCAATCCGAACGGCGTGGAAATCGGCAAGGTACTGATGGGCGTTTCCACGGCCTCGGTGGAAACCGATCTGGCCGCGCTGGACAAGCGCTTCTCGGCGCTGATCGCGAGCAGCGATCAACTGGTCGGCGACAGCCTTCAAGGTGCCGCCGCCGATAGCGCCAAAGCCATGCAGGCGCGTCTGCAATCGGCACAATCCACCGCCGCCGAAATGAAAGCCAACACGGCCAGCACCGTTCAAGAGGCCGCCGCGACCCTGCGCTGGAGAATCGGTCTGGGCTTGGCGCTGGTCGGCTGCGGCGTGCTGCTGTTGCTGGCCGTGGTGTTGGGCCATCGCGTGGTCAATCGGTTGAAGATGCTCAATGCCGCGATGGATGATCTGGCGGCGGGCGAGGGCGATCTGACCAAGCGCGTGCAGATCAACAGCAAGGACGAGATCGGCGACATGGCGTCGGCAGTCAATCGCTTTGTCGATAAGTTGCAGCCGATCGTGCGCGAGGCGGGCGATGTCGCTCAGCGCACCGGCGTCGAGATTGGCGCAATGACTTTACGCAACGCCGGTGCCGATGCGGCTGCCGGCATGCAGCGTGACGAAGTTGCTGAAAGCCTGCGCGCATTGTCGCAAATGGCTGATGAGGCGCAGTCGGAAAGTCACGCGATGCAGGCGGCGTTGAAGCAGGTGGTGGATATTCGTCAGGCCACGGATGAAAACACTCGCACGTCGGCCAAGGTCGGCAATTTGATCGAGGCACTGGCGGGGCAGGTTGATACGGGGGCGAAAGTCATCGAGCGGCTGGCGCAGCAGAGTGAGCAGATCGAAGTGGTGTTGACGGTGATTCACGGGATTGCCGAACAGACCAATTTGCTGGCACTCAACGCCGCTATCGAGGCCGCGCGCGCTGGCGAAACCGGGCGTGGTTTTGCCGTAGTGGCGGATGAAGTTCGTGCGTTGGCGAGCAAGACGCAAAGCTCCACGGGCGATATTCAGGCGCACATCGTCGCGTTGCAGCAGGGCGCGCGTGAGGCGGTAGAGGCGATCGGTCAGGCCGGACGTCAGGCCAGCGAAGGGCTGCTGGTGTTGCGTGACAGCGCGCGATTGCAGCAATCAGTGCAGGCTTCGGTCGAGCAGGTGCATGCGGCGATTGGTCTGGCGACACAAGCCGCTGCGCATCAGGCGCAGGGTGCACAGGCTGTGCGCGGGCGGGTCGAGACGATTCATGCCCAGGCCGAGAAAGCGGCGCAGGCGGTGGTGGAAACCACGGCGAGTGGCAAGGTGCTGGATGGGTTGGCCGCGCAGCTCAAAGCGAGTCTGGGGCAGTTCAGGGCCTAGCGTTATCCGGAAGGGCCTCTTCGCGAGCAAGCTCGCTCCCACATTGGAATGCATTTCCGTGTGGGAGCGAGCCTGCTCGCGAAAGCAGGCATCAGCGGCTCAGATACATCCGCGTCGTCAGCAGATACACCGGCAACCCCGATACCAAAATCAACAACGCCGCATAAGGCGC
This sequence comes from Pseudomonas sp. WC2, assembly GCF_050586545.1. Taxonomy (NCBI): domain Bacteria; kingdom Pseudomonadati; phylum Pseudomonadota; class Gammaproteobacteria; order Pseudomonadales; family Pseudomonadaceae; genus Pseudomonas; species Pseudomonas sp. WC2. The sequence continues at coordinate 39,921 of NZ_JBOBDR010000012.1, forward strand.
CGCTGCCGCAAACTCGACATTCGCGGTATGCGCCCATACCTCGGTCGCCAATGTGTTGAGTCCGGTCGGACTGAGCAGCAGCGTCGCCGTCAATTCCTTCATCGCATCCAGAAACACCAACGCAAACGCCGCGCCCAATGCCGGGAAGATGATCGGCAGCGTCACTCGGCAAAACGCCGTAAACGACGAAGCGCCCAGCGTGCGTGCGGCCTCTTCCAGTTGTGGCGCAGCCTTGTTCAGCGCAGTGCGAATCGGTGCCTGAGCCAGCGGCAGAAACAACAGCGCATAGGCAATCAGCAGCAGTCCCGACGTCTGGTACAGCGCCGGCACGTAATGCAGGGCGAAATACACCAGCGTCAGCGCAATCACCAAACCCGGCAAGGCATGCAGCAGATACGGCAAGCGTTCGGCCCAGATCGCCAATTGGCCTTTGTAACGCACCACCAGCAACCCGACAGGCACCGCCAGCACCAGACACAGCGCCGCACCGCCGAGCGACAACGCCAACGAGGACAGCAGCGCTTCGGTAATCGCCGCCACCGGGAATGCCGCCGACGAACCGACCGCGAGCCAGTATGCCAACATCCCCAACGGAATCCCGCTGCCGACAATCGTCAGCATCAGGCAGTACAGCTGACCGACTACCGCCCATGGCCCAAGCCGAACCTGTTCCGCGCGGCGCGCCGCACCTTGCCCGGTGCGCACATGCCGGCCTTTGCCGCGCACGCGCAGCTCCAGCCACAACAGCACCAGACACAACGCCAGCAACACGGCCGAGAGCATCGCCGCGTTGGCGTTGCTGAATTCCAGTTCGAATTGCTGGTAGATCGCCGTGGTGAAGGTCTGCAGGCCGATGATCGACAGTGCACCAAATTCCACCAGCATGTGCAGGGCAATCAGCAGCGAGCCCGCGAGCAGCGACGGCCAGAGCAACGGCAGGGTGACGCGGAAAAACACGCCCCAGCGGTTCTGCCCAAGGGTGCGCGCGGATTCTTCCAGCGATGGGTCAAGATTGCGCAGGGTCGCCGCCACCGGCAGAAAGATCAGCGGATACTTCGATAGGCTCATCACCAGAATCGCCCCGCCAAGGCCTTCGAACTGTGCGCTCAAAGACACCCAGGTGAAGCTGCTGACAAACGCCGGCACCGCGAACGGCAGGCACAAAATCACGCCCCACAGGCGGCGTCCCGGCAGATTGCTGCGTTCCAGCAGCCAAGCCAGCGACAAACCGATCACGCCGCAAGTGAGGGTTACGCCGACCATCAATGCCAGCGTGTTGCGCAGCAGGCCAAACACATACGGGCGCCACAACAAGTGCAGCGCCTCGGCCCAGCCCGCTTGCCAGGCTTTGAGCCCGACGTAGGCCAGCGGCAACAGGCTCATCACCACCAGTAGCAAGACCGGCAGCACCAGCCAGATTGACGGCCGCTTGCGCTTCGGTACGTAACCCCCGCGCGCGGCGGGGGCGGATAACGATGCGTCCATCAGTTCAAGCCAACTTCACGTTCCAGCTCCAGCGCTTCTTCGGCATTACCCAGATCGGCTGGCGTGACGTTCGGCGCTTCCAGTTCGCTGAACGGCTTGAGCCCGCGATCCGATTCCATGCCTTTGTGCAGCGGGTATTCGGCGGTGGTCTGAGTGATCACGCGCTGACCTTCTTCGCTAGCCATGTAGGCGAGGAATTGCTGGGCTTCTTTCGGATGTTTGCTGGATTTCAGTACGGCAGCGCTGGATACAGTGATCAAGCCGCCAGCGTCACCGCCGGTGAAGTAGTGCAGTTTCGAGTCGAGTTTGCCTTTCTCGCGCTGCAGGGCGAACCAGTAGTAGTTGTTCACCAAGACTGTGGCAACTTCGCCGTTTTCCACGGCTTTGAGCGCAACCATGTTGTTGCTGTAGGTCTTGCCAAACGCGCGCAGGCCGGTCAGCCATTCTTCGGCGGCGTCGCGACCGTGCATTTTGATAATCGCTACGGCCTGTTCCTGGAACGCGCCGCTGGTCGGTACGAAGCCGACTTTGCCCTGCCATTGCGGATCGGAGAACTCCATCACCGATTTCGGCAGGTCTTTCTCATCGACCAGTTTCGGGTTGTAGGCCACCACCCGAACCCGCGCAGTTACGCCGATCCACGTGCCGTTACCGGCGACATATTTTTCCGGCAGAACGGCCAGGGTGGCGTTATCAGTCTTGGCCAGCAGGCCCAGTTCGCCAAGGTTGTTCAGCGGCGGCGACTCTTCGGTGTAGATCACGTCGGCGGGGGAGAGGTCGCCTTCTTCGATGATCTGGCTGGCGAGCTGGTTGCTGCTGCCCTTGCGCACGTTGACGTGAATGCCGGTCTTGGCTTCGAAGGCTTTGGCGATCGCGTCGCCGACTTCCTTGTGCTGGCCGTTGTAGAGAGTCAGGGAAACCGCATCGGCAGCCTGGGTGAGGGGAGTGGCGAGCGCCAGGCCGAGAAGGGTAAAGGTCAAGCCTCGGCGCAGGGTATTTCGAAACGTCATTCGCAGGGTTCCTCACTGTCGCATTGCAAAAACTTGCAACAATGATAAACGATATTGTTTCTCAAGTGCGCCTTGCGGTGGGGCTGGCGTTTTGATAGGCGCGGTAGTGATTGATTTTTCTGGAACCCAGAAACGCAAAAACCCGCTTTCGCGGGTTTCTGTGAAATCCAAGGTCGTAACCTTGAATTTGAATTGGTGCCCAGAAGAAGACTCGAACTTCCACGACCTTGCGGTCACCAGCACCTGAAGCTGGCGTGTCTACCAATTTCACCATCTGGGCAATCATCGCTAGCGTTGCCGCTGTTGATGTGGCGCACTATACGGAGCGCATTTTGATCTGTAAACCCCTGATTTAATTTTAATAAATCAGTTTTAAGAAAGCCCGGGCTTAGAATGCAAAAAACCCGCTTTCGCGGGTTTTGTGTGAGTCTTGAAACTGATCTAGTCTCAAACTCTAAATTGGTGCCCAGAAGAAGACTCGAACTTCCACGACCTTGCGGTCACCAGCACCTGAAGCTGGCGTGTCTACCAATTTCACCATCTGGGCAGTATCAACAACGCTTGCGTCGTCGATGGCGCGCACTATACGGAGCGTCTTTTTAACTGTAAACCCCTGTCAGCAAAAAATATGATTTTTTTTACCGGCGGTGGTCAAAACGGCTTTCGGGCGTCGAAACAGGCCCTCAGTTGGGCCTTATATAGTCGGAAATTTCCCGTTTCATGACGCCTATGCCAAACTAACCCGCATATAGACAAGGTGAAAACTCTCTAATGGCCGATTGGCAGTCCCTCGATCCCGAGGCCGCTCGTGAAGCGGAAAAATATGAAAACCCTATTCCTAGCCGCGAACTGATCCTGGCGCATCTCGCCGATCGGGGTTCGCCTGCTGCCCGCGAGCAACTGGTGGAAGAGTTTGGTCTGACCACAGAAGACCAGATCGAAGCCTTGCGCCGCCGCCTTCGCGCCATGGAGCGCGACGCTCAACTGATCTACACCCGCCGTGGCACGTACGCGCCGGTCGACAAGCTCGACCTGATCCTCGGTCGCATCAGCGGTCACCGTGACGGTTTCGGCTTCCTGGTGCCTGATGACGGCAGCGATGACCTGTTCATGAGCCCGGCGCAAATGCGTCTGGTGTTCGACGGTGACCGTGCGCTGGCCCGTGTTTCCGGCCTCGACCGTCGCGGTCGCCGCGAAGGCGTGATCGTCGAAGTGGTTTCGCGTGCTCACGAAACCATCGTCGGTCGCTACTTTGAAGAGGGCGGCATCGGCTTCGTCGTTGCAGACAACCCGAAGATCCAGCAAGAAGTGCTGGTCACCCCGGGCCGTAATGCCAACGCCCAGATCGGTCAGTTCGTCGAGGTGAAAATCACCCACTGGCCAACGCCGCGCTTCCAGCCGCAAGGCGATGTGGTTGAAGTGGTCGGGAACTACATGGCGCCGGGCATGGAAATCGATGTTGCCCTGCGCGCCTACGATATCCCGCACGTCTGGCCTGAAGCCGTTTTGAAAGAAGCGGCCAAGCTCAAGCCGGAAGTCGAAGAGAAAGACAAAGAGAAGCGCGTCGATCTGCGCCATCTGCCGTTCGTCACCATCGACGGCGAAGATGCCCGCGACTTCGACGATGCGGTTTACTGCGAAGCCAAACCTGGCAAGTTGCGCCTGTTCTCCGGCGGCTGGAAGTTGTACGTGGCCATTGCTGACGTCTCCAGCTACGTGAAGATCGGTTCGGCGTTGGACAATGAATCTCAGGTTCGCGGCAACTCGGTGTACTTCCCCGAGCGCGTAGTGCCGATGCTGCCTGAACAACTGTCGAACGGCCTGTGCTCGCTGAACCCTCACGTCGATCGTCTGGCCATGGTTTGCGAGATGACCATCTCCAAGTCCGGCGAAATGACCGACTACTGCTTCTATGAAGCGGTGATCCATTCCCACGCTCGTCTGACGTACAACAAAGTCAGCGCGATGCTGGAAACGCCGAAACTTACAGAGGCGCGCCAGCTTCGCGGCGAGTACAACGACGTTCTGCCGCACCTCAAGCAGCTCTATGCGCTGTACAAGGTTCTGCTGGCTGCTCGTCACGTCCGTGGCGCGATCGATTTCGAAACGCAGGAAACCCGGATCATCTTCGGGGCTGAGCGCAAGATTGCCGAGATCCGTCCAACCGTTCGTAACGATGCGCACAAGCTGATCGAGGAGTGCATGCTGGCGGCCAACGTGGCCACCGCTGAATTCCTGAAGAAGCACGAAATACCCGCGTTGTATCGTGTTCACAACGGCCCGCCGCCGGAGCGTCTGGAAAAACTGCGCGCCTTCCTTGGCGAGCTCGGGCTGTCCCTGCACAAAGGCAAGGACGGTCCGTCGCCGAAGGACTATCAGGCCTTGCTGGCGAGCATCAAGGATCGTCCGGATTTCCACCTGATCCAGACCGTCATGCTGCGTTCGCTGAGCCAAGCGGTGTACAGCGCTGACAATCAGGGCCACTTCGGCCTGAATTATGAAGCCTATACCCACTTCACCTCGCCGATCCGTCGCTATCCGGACCTGCTGACGCACCGCGCGATCCGCAGCGTGATCCATTCGAAACAGGACACCCCGCACGTTCGTCGTGCCGGTGCGATGACCATTCCGAAGGCGCGTATTTACCCGTACGACGAGGCGGCGCTGGAACAACTCGGCGAGCAATGCTCGATGAGCGAACGCCGTGCCGATGAGGCGACCCGCGACGTCGTGAACTGGCTCAAGTGCGAGTTCATGAAAGATCGCGTGGGCGAGTCGTTCCCGGGCGTGATCACCGCGGTGACCGGCTTTGGTTTGTTCGTCGAGCTGACCGATATCTACGTCGAAGGCCTGGTGCACGTCACCGCGCTGCCGGGCGATTACTACCACTTCGATCCTGTGCATCACCGCTTGGCGGGCGAGCGCACCGGTCGCAGCTTCCGTCTCGGCGATACCGTTGAAGTGCGCGTCATGCGCGTTGACCTCGACGAGCGCAAGATCGACTTCGAGATGGCAGAAAAAACCATCAGCGCGCCGATCGGCCGCAAAAAGCGCGGTGCTGAAACTGCTGCGCCTGCTGCCAAAACCTCGGAAGAGAAGGCTCCAGCGAAAACCGCTGGTCGTCGTCCGGCCAAGGAAAAGGCTGCTGAAGCCTACCGCCCAAGCGACGCCGTGGCGAAAAACGCCGAGTTGCGCAAAAGCCGTGAAATGAAGAAAGCGCTGCTTTCTGACGCCAAAAACGGTGGTAAAGCGGCGTCCGGGGGAAAGACCGGACGGTCGGCGCCTGAAAAGGCCTCCGGCGGCAAACCAGCCAAACCGAGCAAACACCGCAAAGGCCCGCCAAAAGCGGGTTCGGCTCCAGCCAAAAGTGGCGGGGCCCGTAAACCGAAGGCGAAGTCATGAGTCAGTTGGAAAAAATCTACGGCGTTCACGCGGTAGAAGCGTTGCTGCGTCACCACCCGAAACGCGTCAAGCAGATCTGGCTGGCTGAAAGCCGCAACGATCCGCGCGTGCAGACGCTGGTTGAGCTGGCCAACGAAAACCGTGTTCAGGTTGGTCAGGCTGAGCGCCGCGAAATGGACGCTTGGGTTGAAGGCGTGCACCAAGGCGTGGTCGCAGAAGTTAGCCCTAGCCAGGTCTGGGGCGAAGCGATGCTCGACGAATTGCTCGATCGCACCGAAGGCGCGCCACTGTTGCTGGTGCTCGACGGCGTCACCGATCCGCACAACCTCGGCGCGTGCCTGCGCTCGGCCGATGCGGCCGGCGCGCTGGCAGTGATCGTGCCGAAGGACAAGTCGGCGACCCTGACGCCGGTCGTGCGTAAAGTCGCTTGCGGCGCGGCGGAAGTGATTCCATTGGTTGCGGTGACTAACCTCGCGCGCACCCTGGAAAAACTTCAGCAGCGCGGTCTGTGGATTGTCGGTACGGCGGGTGAGGCCGAGGTCAGCATCTATGACCAGGACCTGACCGGCCCGACCATCCTGATCATGGGCGCCGAAGGCAAGGGCATGCGTCGCTTGACCCGCGAGCACTGCGACTATCTGGTGAAACTGCCGATGGCCGGTAGCGTCAGCAGCCTCAACGTTTCGGTGGCCACCGGTGTTTGCCTGTTCGAAGCTCAGCGCCAGCGTGGTGCGAAAGCCAAGGCGAGCGCTTCGCGCAAGCCATAAGCTTATAGCTGCAAGCCTCAAGCTAAAAGCGGACCCGCTTGCAGCTTGAGGCTCGATGCTTACAGCTGTTGTTCAAATAATCACCAATTGCCTTGCACCTCTTCTGTCCCTTCTCTACAATTGCGCCCCTTGCTGTGACGGCAGGCACGCATGTGCCCCGCGCCAGCAAGTCCATAAGTGTCATTCACTCCTTGTCTGACCGTTTTTGAGCGGCAGGCTACAACCCGTAAGGAGCATTCATGCGTCATTACGAAATCATCTTTTTGGTCCACCCGGATCAAAGCGAGCAAGTCGGCGGCATGGTTGAGCGTTACACCAAGCTGATCGAAGAAGACGGCGGCAAAATCCACCGTCTGGAAGATTGGGGCCGTCGTCAACTGGCCTACGCAATCAACAATGTTCACAAGGCTCACTACGTGATGCTGAACGTTGAGTGCACTGGCAAGGCCCTGGCCGAGCTGGAAGACAACTTCCGCTACAACGATGCAGTGATCCGTAACCTGGTCATCCGTCGCGAAGAAGCCGTTACTGGCCAATCCGAGATGCTCAAGGCTGAAGAAAACCGCAGTGAGCGCCGTGAGCGTCGCGACCGTCCTGAGCACGAAGGCGCTGATAGCGCTGATAGTGATGACAGCGACAACAGCGATAACGCTGACGAGTAATCCACGGACCTTTTAAGGAGCCTATCAAATGGCACGTTTCTTCCGTCGTCGTAAATTCTGCCGCTTCACCGCTGAAGACGTGAAGGAGATCGATTACAAAGATCTCAACACTCTGAAAGCCTACGTATCCGAGACCGGCAAAATCGTTCCAAGCCGCATCACCGGTACCAAAGCTCGTTATCAGCGTCAGCTGGCCACCGCTATCAAGCGCGCCCGCTTCCTGGCCCTGCTGGCCTACACCGACAGCCACGGCCGCTGAGACCGGGCAGTCGACAAGTAGCAAAGGATTGAATGCATGCGTGCCTTAGCTGAGTTCATCATGCGAGGCCGTATGCAGGCCACTCTCGTGGTGGCCGGATGTGCAACATTGCCGTTGTTGTATTGGTTGGGTGCTGCCGCCGGGAGCCTTGTGCTCCTGCGGCGCGGATTGACGGACGCCCTCGGTGTTCTGTCGCTGGGACTGCTGCCAGCCTTGATCTGGTGGCTGTATGCCGATGACCCACGGGCACTTCTGGTGCTGCTGGGGTCTTCGGGACTCGCGTTGGTTTTGCGCGCGAGTGAATCCTGGGTCCGTACGCTGCTGGTCAGCGTAGTGATTGGCGTGGTGTTTTCAGTGGTGCTCGGGGCTGCATTTGCGGCCCAGATCGAGATGCTCGCGCAGGCCTTGATAAAGGTCATGCCGGCGCTTCTCGGTGAGACTTACAAGCAATTGTCGGTCGAAGAGCAAGCGCGTTTCGCGTCCCTGATTGCACCCGTCCTGACCGGACTGATTGCGGCGTTGTTGCAGATCGTCAGCGTGCTGAGCCTGATTATCGGGCGTCATTGGCAGGCGTTGTTGTACAACCCGGGTGGTTTTGGTCGCGAGTTTCGCGCCATCCGGATCCCGCTGGGGCCGGCGATGTTACTGCTGGCGTTGATGCTTCTGGGCCCGAATCTCGGTGCACAGATGGCCATGTTGACGCCGTTGTGCAGTGTACCGCTGGTGTTCGCCGGACTTGCCCTGATTCATGGGCTGGTCGGGCAGAAGCGACTGGCCGGTTTCTGGCTGGTGGGGTTGTACGTCACGCTGTTGCTGTTCATGCAGCTGCTCTATCCGTTGCTCGTGGTTCTGGCCATTGTCGACAGCCTGATTGATTTTCGCGGTCGTCACGTGTCGAAAGACACCGATAACGCGAACGGTGAAGGTTAAAAGTTAAGAGGATTTCCACATGCAACTGATCCTTCTGGAAAAAATCGCCAACCTGGGCAACCTGGGCGACAAAGTAAACGTTAAGGCTGGTTACGGCCGTAACTACCTGCTGCCTTTCGGCAAAGCTACCGCTGCGACCGCTGCCAACCTGGCTGCGTTCGAAGAGCGTCGTGCTGAGCTGGAAAAAGCTGCCGCAGACCGTAAGGCATCGGCTGAAAGCCGTGCTGCCCAACTGGCCGAGCTGGAAGTGACCATCACTGCCACCGCTGGCGACGAAGGCAAGCTGTTCGGTTCGATCGGTACTCACGACATCGCTGACGCACTGACCGCTTCCGGCGTTGAAGTGCAGAAGAGCGAAGTTCGTCTGCCGAACGGCACCATCCGCAACGTGGGTGAATTCGACGTGGCTGTGCACCTGCACGCCGAAGTTGAAGCCACCGTACGCGTTGTCGTGGTAGCAGCTTAAGCAACACCTGATCGGCTGGCGGCTTGCCCGTCAGACGGTTAACATCGGGCACGATCCTGTTTACAGGTCGTGCCCTTTGTCTTTCTGAATTCCCTGCTTTTCACTAACACTCAAGTGGCCATGAACGATATTTCCGCTCCCGAGCAATACGATCTGCAAACCGCTGCCCTGAAGGTGCCGCCGCATTCCATCGAGGCCGAACAGGCTGTACTCGGTGGTCTGATGCTGGACAACAACGCCTGGGAACGCGTGCTTGATCAAGTCTCTGATGGCGATTTCTATCGACATGACCACCGTCTGATCTTCCGTGCGATCGCCAAACTGGCTGATCAGAACTCGCCGATCGACGTCGTGACCCTTGCCGAACAACTCGACAAGGAAGGTCAGACCTCGCAAGTCGGCGGCCTCGGTTACCTTGGCGAACTGGCGAAAAACACGCCGTCCGTCGCCAACATCAAGGCCTATGCGCAAATCGTCCGTCAGCGGGCGACGTTGCGCCAATTGATCGGCATCAGCACCGAAATCGCCGACAGTGCCTTCAACCCGGAAGGGCGTACCGCCGAGGAAATCCTCGACGAAGCCGAGCGACAGATCTTCGCGATCGCCGAGGCCCGGCCGAAAACCGGTGGCCCGGTGGGTGTGAACGAGTTGCTGACCAAGGCCATCGATCGCATCGATACGCTGTTCAACACCGACGAAGCCATTACCGGCCTGTCCACTGGCTACACCGACCTCGATGAGAAGACCAGCGGCCTGCAACCGGCTGACTTGATCATCGTCGCCGGTCGTCCGTCGATGGGTAAAACCACCTTCGCGATGAACCTGGTGGAAAACGCCGTACTGCGCAGCGACAAGGCTGTTCTGGTGTATTCCCTCGAGATGCCAGGCGAATCGCTGGTCATGCGTATGCTGTCGTCTCTTGGCCGGATCGACCAGACCAAGGTACGTTCCGGTCAGTTGGAAGATGACGACTGGCCGCGCCTGACCTCGGCGGTCAACCTGCTCAATGACCGCAAGCTGTTCATCGACGACACCGCCGGTATCAGCCCGTCGGAAATGCGTGCGCGTACCCGGCGCTTGGCCCGTGAACACGGTGACATCGGTCTGATCATGATCGACTACCTTCAGTTGATGCAGATTCCAGGTTCCGGCGGCGATAACCGCACCAACGAAATTTCTGAAATCTCGCGTTCCTTGAAAGCCCTGGCCAAGGAATTCAACTGCCCGGTGGTGGCTCTGTCGCAGCTCAACCGTTCCCTCGAGCAGCGACCGAACAAACGTCCGATCAACTCCGACCTCCGGGAATCCGGAGCGATCGAGCAGGACGCCGACGTGATCATGTTCGTTTACCGCGACGAGGTGTATCACCCGGAAACCGAGCACAAAGGCATCGCTGAAATCATCATCGGCAAGCAGCGTAACGGCCCGATCGGTTTTATCCGTTTGGCGTTCATCGGCAAGTACACCCGCTTCGAAAACCTCGCACCGGGCAGTTATAACTTCGACGACGACGAGTGATAGCTGGCCGAAATCATTCGGCCAGCCTTGGTTTACCTCCTGTTATTTACCTTTGGCAGCGGATGTCTTTTGCTCAACGAGTTCCTGACGCGTCAGGGTCTCGGTCAGTGTTGCTTCCTCAATCACCAGTGATGCCTGCAGCGATTTGGATTGCGCTTCGTAATCGGCTTGAGAGAGTTTTTGCTCCGCGTACGCATCGTCCAGCGCTGCTTGCTTGTCTTGAAACGGCTGGCGCTGGGTTTCGAATTGCGCACGGTGTTTGTGGGTAATGAATTCCTGCCAGAACTCTCTGGACACCAATGCCTGAAACTCCTCCGGCGAATTGTCCATCGCCTTGACGGTTGCGTAGGCGCCATCCAGATCGGCCTTCGACACATTGACCAATTGGGTAAACGCGGCGCGCTCCGGCTGTCCGGGCAATTGCAGGCGATCCTTGAGGCCGTGGCGATAAGCCAGGCGGATTTCCACCTCCTCGTGAACCAAGTGTTCATGTTCACCAGCCCCTCGATCACCTCGCTCGGCGCGCGCCTTTGCCTCGCGTCCGGCGATGTCGGCGGAGGCGATTTTGTCCACTTCATGTAAACGGAACAGGCCTCTGGACAGTTCAGTCAATTGGGCGCCTTGGGTCAGATCCGTCGCCTGGGCGTGGGCGAAGTAGATCATCGTCCGGGTTTCCAGATTGGCGAACGTGAAGGCTGCGCGATCACAGCACGCCGCTGCGCCCGCCCGGTCGAACAACTCCCGGCGCAGGCTTTCCGATTGCGGGGAGTTTTCAGTGATGCTGTCGATAACCTTCCAGACGCGACGTTGCAGGTCGGCCTGGCTTCCCGGATCCTGCAATAACAGCCCCAGCGTATTGAAGAACCCATCCGAACCCGCCTCGCTGCGCAGCAATTGCCATTGCGCTTTCCTGGCCGTTATCTGCTCGGCAGACAAACCCACCGCCCAGCGGCTCATCGGATCGCCAATCGGGACTCTGACGACGGCGGAGGTTTCTCGACGCGTAGAGGTGAGCACCAGATTGTTGGGTCCTGGCAGTGTTATTGCCCTCTCGGTCAGGCGATTGCTGAATTGAGTCACTCGGGCGAGGGTCTCATCCGACAAAGGATTATTGGTGATGTCGGTGATGTTGGTCAGACGCACGGCATGGGCCAGACGTTCGTTCGCCGGCGCGATGACCGCGTCGGGAATCTCGGTGATGCGGTTGTGACTCAGGTCGACGTAGGCCAACAAGAGCTGATCGGTCAGGCCGCCAGGGAATGTCTCAAGACCATTATGGGCAAGGCTGAGCATGCGTAAATCAGCCATTTGGCTGAAGTCCGGAATGTTGCCCAGTCGAATATTGCGCGATAGAAACAGCGCCCGCAGCGTCGTTCGCTCGGAGAGAATCCGGGCGCTGTCGGCGGTCAGGGATATCTCGTTGCTTTGCAGAAACAGGCGAGTCAGCGCATGCATTTCGCCGATGGCCGGGGGCAATTCGCGCAATTTGTTGTCTGACAAATCCAGCCAGCGCACATGGCGGAAGTGAGTCAGAAAACCCTCGGGAGACGTTTGAAGGTTCATCTTTTTCAGCTTCAGTGAGCCAACATGACTGAAGTCCACACGGATGTCCGGCAGGGTTTCCAGTGTCAGATTGCTGAGATCCAGTTCCAGGCCGATCGTCGTACCGTCACTCGCACGCATTTGCGCAGTTTCCTGCCGCCAGCAAGCCAGAATTCGGTTTCTGGCTTCAGCTCGATCTTCACGGAACCCGTGCCTGAGCTGAATTTGAGTCGCGTGAGTGTAGTTCTGACGGGTGCCTCCGCCGCCAGTGAAGACCCAGTTGTCGAGCTGACCTTTCAATAAGCTGAACTCTTGTTCGAGGGTAATCAGCTTGGCCAGGGCGGTATCCGGCTCAATGCCCCACATAATGTTGCGGCACTCCTCGATGCTTTTGTGTGGGTACAAGCGCCGGTAACGTTGCGCCGGGGCGTTTTCACTATCGAATCCGGCGCTCTTGCCCGGCATTACCAGTTCGGGATGGTTCAAAGTGAGACGGCGCCAGTACGCATCGAAGATTTTCCAGTAATCGGCGGGAAAGTTGTTGCGCTCGAGCAGGGTTGCGCCGTTGCGTCGTGCCATCGATTCAAGTTTTTCCGGCGCAGGATTGAGGCAGGCTTCAGGTACTGCTTTCAAATGGTTGTGGCTCAGATTGAGATACAACCAAGGGGTGTTTTCCTGCAGGCCCTTGGGCCAGTCACTGATTCCGGTATGACTGAGGTCCAGATAGTCCAGCCCGGCCATGGCGCTGAAGTCAGGTAAAACCTTGAGTGGATTTTTCGCCAGATCAATGCGCGTCAGATGTTTGAGGGCGCCCAGAGTTGTCGCGCTCTGCTGATCGAGTTGAAGTTTATTTTCCTGCAGATCCAGCGTCTTCAGCTTGCTCATTTCAGCGACCTTGGGCGGAAGCTGCTCGAGGGTGGAGTTGTTGATCTTCAAGGTTTCCAGGTTGGCAAAGCCGGACAGAAACGCGTCAGCGTCAACCGTCCATTCGACGCTATCGAGGTGTAACTCACGCACATGACTGAAGTCCGCGGACAGCAGCGGCAGCACACTGGTTTGGGCTCGGGTGCTCCACCTGTTGTGGAATCCGAGGGTCAATGTGCTTTCGCGTTTGTCCAGCCAGCATCGCCTGATGGCTTTCGCGGCATTGACGGCCAGTTCACGTTCGCCACGAGGCAGCGCCTCTTTTGCCATGAGGAAACTGTGCAGATCGGCGTCCAGTTTCTCGAGTGCGCGCTGACGATTGGCCATTTGTGTGCCGGCGTCGTCCATGTCCAGAAGGTATTTTTTCGCGGCAGTCACGTCCATGTCGGTATGCAACGTCCGCGCGCGGAACACGTCGGGGAGATTCTTTTCCAGCCTGAAGAGGTCATGGTTGACGGTGGCGGCCAGAGTCGGATGGTTGCGTTCAACTCGCTGCCAGAAGCGCTCAAAGTGCTTCCAGTAACCTTCCGGGAACGGGTTGTGTTCCAACAGGATATGGCGATTGATCCCGGCGATCGCTTCGAGTCGGGCATCGGTGGGATTCAGGTAAGCCGAAGGCACTTCGTTGATCTGATTGCTACGCAGGTCGACAAGGTCCAGCTGAGTCAGCTTGTCCAGCCATTGCGGCCACTCTGCGATACCCGTTTCGCTGAGATCCAGTTTGCGCAGACCCGGCATGCTGGCGCAATCGGGTAGCGTACCCAGCGGGTTTTTCGCCAGGACCAGGCTTTCCAGGCGATTGAGCGCGCTTAGCGTGCCTGCGCTGGCAGCGTCCAGTCGCAAACCGTTGGCGCGCAGATCCAGAACCTTGAGGTTGGGCATCTTGCCAATGGCGGGTGGGAGTTCCTTGAGCGCCGAACGGCTGATGACCAGCGTTTCCAGACCGGTGAAGCCGTTGAGGAAGGTCTCCGCCCCCGTGCTCCATGCCGCGAGGTCGAGTTCTAGCGAACGCACATGGCTGAAATCCGCAGTCAGTGCCGGCAGCTTTACGTTCTCCGCAGGCAGCTTCAGCTTTGGCTCGGTCTGACGCCGCCAGCAGCGCTTGATGTCGTGGGCGATCAATTTGGTCTGCGTCTTTGAGACCGCAGGGATCTGGGCGTGGGTTTGAGTCCAGTCCTGCAAGTCCTTTTTCAGGGTTTTGTACTCGGCCTCTTTGCGGGTCAGTGCGCCCGAGACATCGTCACCCAATGACTGCAGATAGCGGGCGATCTGGGTATCGTCGAAACCCGGATACAGTTTTTGTACACGTGGCTCAGGACGATTCGGTCGATGCACGAAAGCGGCGAAACGGTCGACCAGGCTTTGTCGGATTGACCGTGGTCGCTCACCTCGGCGCATCCCGCCTTGCCCTTCGACATTGACGCCGACCCAGCCATCTTGAGGATCCATCGCGATCGGCTCCGAACGTCCGGGGCGCGTGGCGACATACGTATTGTCGGTGTCCGCGGCCACTGGATCATCGGACCGGACAATGCGCATCACCGGCACTTGCGGCGATGAAGCGTCGCGATCATGCAACACCTGATAAGCCCGCTCACGGATCGTCACGTAGAGTTTTTCGTCGTGGCGAAACAGCCCTTGGCTGTCGGGTTCGACCTCGGAGAAATCCAGCGCCGTGCGGAATGCTTCCAGGCGTGTGTCGGACAGCGGGAAGATGATCGACTCAAGGTCGCTGCGCGGATGCCACAAGCCGCTGTCCGGATCACGGGTCAGCAACGGTCCCGAGGCAACCTGCTCGCTTTGCAGTTTTGCACGGTACAGACCGGTTTGAGGATCCCGGGCGATGTGCACGGTGTCACCGTCCGACAGGTCGACAAACTGGCGGCCCTTCAATGTTCGCACGCCTTGCGCATCGGCAGCCGGTAGCGCCGCGATGGCAGGCACCCGGTAGCGCTCCAGCGAAGGCGCTGAGGTATGCGGAGTGAGTGCTGTGCCGCTCGGCAGCTCACTGATCGTGACCTGAGGAGCCGGCAAAATGGCGTCAGGATCGTTGGCGATGGCAATCCTGTCGAGCTCCGGCAACAGGTGTGGTCGCGGAGTGGGGGTGAGATCGAAGTCGACGCGGATCGGGCGATCCGGAATCAGGTGCGGGAGATCCACCGTTGCGTCCGGTCGGGTGTGGATATCGACGGTCGTGGTGCCGTGGATCGATGGTTTCTTTTTCATGTGCGTCCTTGCAGGGGCGCCTCGTCGGCGCCCGCGAACGGGTGCAGACAAGGCAGTCGGCATCATTGCCTGTTGAATACGTCGGCGATTTTCAAACCGCCAGATCGAAGATTTTTTGCGCGGTTCTACCATCGAAGGTTTCGCGCCAGATGGCGACATGGGGCAGCCCGGCCTGCTCATCCCGGCGCTGTGCGGCGGAGCCGCGTCCGGCCTGTTCCAGGGTTTTCAGGTGGCCGCCCCGAACCGTGAAGTTCAGTGCGGGGCTGTCCGTCTTGTCGTAGTGGAAATGCGCTTCCCACAGCGGCTCAGCGCTAACGCGATCCTTGATGACATACACGTCGATAAAGGATTTGTGCTTGCCTTTGCCCTGAGGCTTGCGCTCAACCGTGCGGGTGGCGCTGAGTTCGCCGTGATCGAGCAGATAGTTCAGGCGCAGGATGTCCAGCATTTCGCGGTTTTTGTACAGGCGGATCAGCGCCTGTTGGCCCGCATCGTTGAGGTGTTGGCTGGCAGCGGTAAGGCGCCCGATCAGCCCGGAGATGCTGGCGTCAGTGGTCGCCTCTTGGGTTTCGCCCAGCCATTTCGCCAACTGATCGAGCCGTTCGCTCCGCGCGCCGAGGAACTCGACAATGTTGGTCGGATTGGCTTTCTGTTGCTCTTGGGCCAGTGCCTTGCGCAGATGATCATCAATCAGCCCCAGTGCCTGATGGGCATCGCTGATCAGCTGCGCTTTGCCCGGGATCGAGCGGGTGACGGTGACCGGGCGCCATTGCCCTTGGCGCTTTTCATAGCGCAGCGGTGGATCGTTGGGTTTGTATGGATCGGCAACCCTGATGATGACGCTGCCGTCCGCCGCCGTTTCGGCGTCGCCGACCAAGAGTTTGTCTGCGCCGTGCTCACGGGTGCGAAACATTCTGCGTGGTACGACCGGCGGCGAGTCCTTGGGCTGCGCCGGCAAAAAGTCGAAGTCGATGTCCTGATCGAAAGCGGGTAGTTCGCTGTTGCTTTTGAGTTGTTGATAGATTTCGGTCAGTTGCTTTTCGATTCGGACTTCAAAGGACTCGAGCAGAGGGATCATCTGCTGGATGTATTGCACCTTTTCGGCGGGCTCGGTTTCCTGCAACCGTTCGAAGAGGCTCTTCTCCCGGCCGACGTGCTCCAGGAAAACCCGCAGGACTAGCGGATTGGCCGGTGTCGCGGCGCCTCTCAGGTCTTCCATGGCATGCATCGCCCAGACTGAATTCAGGCCGACTTCGGGCAATGTATTCAGGTCGCCCGTCAACAGATGCAGGTAGCAGTGGAATTTGTTGATGTTGATTTTTTCAACGTCAGGCAGGGCTGCGCTGAGTGTTTCAAGATCGTGGTCAGCGTCACGAAAGCTTTTTTTGATCTGGTCGATGACGACTTGGCGCTCTTGCAGCACCAACAGCTTTTTATCCAGATGCAGCAGTTTTTGCTTGCTGGCTTCCAGCGTCTCCTGTCGGATGGTCGGGGCCGCCCGCATGTCCATGGTCGCCATGAGTTTGCCGAGATAATCGACCCGCAGCATCTGTTGCTCGAACAACTCTTTCTTGTAGAGACCGCCGGCCTTCAGGTACACCAGCCAATCCTTGTGATCGACGTACATCTGCACCAGATCGGCCTGCAACCGGATGTGCTTGCGCACGTGCACCTCGAGGGCCACCAGGGCCGCGGTTTTGGCCGGCGCGTTGTCTTCAAAGGCAAAGGAACGGTCGCGTAGATCATTGAAGCGCGCGGTGGAGCGGATCAGATCTTCACTGGCCTGCCTGATCGGCTCGTAGCGTTGCAGCATCAGACCCACGCCGTCCTTCGTCGAAGCGTTCCGGTGCATGCCGCCCACCAGACCAAGCAGAATGCACACCCACACATCGCGGGAGTTGCGGGTAATGCTCAGGCTCTCACCGCTGCGACTGGCGTGATAAACGTTGTCACTGTCGTTGGCCACCGGGTCTTTGCTGTTGACGATCCGCCAGACTTTGCGCCCCGGCGAGGACGCTTCGACATCGCGCATGACTTGATAGGCCTGATGGTTGATCAGCGCGTAGAGCTTGCCTTCGAGCCGATAGAGGTCATCGCCATCGAGCCGGGCTCCATTGAGGTCGAGATCGGCGCGAAACGATTCCAGTCGTGCAGCACTCAAGGGAAACGTCGCCGGGATGTCCTCGTTCAGGGCGAACCAGTGCTTGCTGTGTGGATCCTGCAGGAGCAGCGGACCGGAGGCCGTCGCTTCTTTCGGCAGCTTGGCGCGATACAAACCGCTGCGCGGATCGAAGCCGATGTGCACGATGCCGTCGGGTACATCGACAAACTGCCGGCCCTTTGCGCTGCGCAAGCCCTCGGCGTCAGGCGCGGGCAGATTGCTGGTGGCGGTGAGGCGATAGTCCCTCAGCGCACGTTGTGCGGCGACAGTCGCTGTCGTGGACGCCGGCATCTCGCTGACCGTGACGGACGGCGCGGGCGTGATGGCATCCAGATCCGCCATCTGCGCCGTGCTGTCAGGCTGGCGCGGCGGTATCGCGATCTTCGGCAAGTCGACGTGTGGCACGTGATCGGGGTGAATCATCGGGCCGTCCGGTCGCGCCGGTCGAGTGTGCACGTCAACGACGGTTGTCGTTTTCCCAGGTTTTACTGTCATGAGCGTTCATCCTTGAACGGTTGTCATAATGTCGCCCTCACCATCAAAGCCTGACGAGGCGACGAATTTTTGGCCGATTCACCGGCCAGATGCGCAGTGTGCCGACCGTGTCGAGCGGGTAGAGGCGGTTGCGGTAAAAACCGACCACCGCCGTCGGAATTGGTCAAAATTTGTGCTATATTCCGCGCCCGCGATTTTTCATCTCAACACCGGTCGTCGACATGCAAGCAGCCAAGCCGTTATTTGACTATCCAAAATATTGGGCCGAATGTTTCGGACCAGCGCCATTCCTGCCGATGAGCAGGGAGGAGATGGATCAGCTCGGCTGGGATTCGTGCGACATCATCATTGTTACGGGAGATGCCTACGTCGATCACCCGTCGTTCGGCATGGCGATCATTGGCCGGCTGCTGGAGTCGCAAGGCTTCCGCGTCGGGATCATTGCCCAGCCGAACTGGCAGTCCAAAGACGATTTCATGAAGCTCGGCGAGCCGAACCTGTTCTTCGGCGTCGCTGCGGGCAACATGGACTCGATGATCAACCGCTACACCGCGGACAAGAAAATCCGTTCCGACGACGCCTACACGCCGGGCGGCATGGCCGGTAAGCGTCCGGACCGCGCGAGCCTGGTTTACAGCCAGCGCTGCAAAGAAGCCTACAAGCATGTGCCGATCGTCCTCGGCGGCATCGAAGCCTCGCTGCGCCGCATCGCCCACTATGACTACTGGCAGGATCGCGTGCGTAACTCGATCCTGATCGACGCCAGCGCCGACATTCTGCTGTACGGCAACGCCGAGCGCGCGATTGTCGAAGTCGCTCAGCGTCTGTCCTACGGTCACAAGATCGAAGACATCACCGACGTGCGCGGCACCGCGTTCATCCGTCGCGATACGCCGAAAGACTGGTACGAAGTCGACTCGACGCGCATTGACCGTCCGGGCAAGGTCGACAAGATCATCAACCCGTACGTGAACACCCAGGACACCCAAGCCTGCGCCATCGAGCAGGAAAAGGGGCCGGTTGAAGATCCGCAGGAAGCCAAGGTCGTGCAGATCCTGGCCAGCCCGCGCATGACCCGCGACAAGACCGTGATTCGCCTGCCATCGGTAGAAAAGGTCCGTGGCGACGCCGTTCTGTATGCCCACGCCAACCGCGTGCTGCACCTGGAAACCAACCCGGGCAACGCCCGTGCGCTGGTGCAGAAGCACGGCGAAGTCGATGTCTGGTTCAACCCGCCGCCGATTCCGATGACCACCGAAGAAATGGACTACGTGTTCGGCATGCCTTACGCCCGTGTTCCACACCCGGCGTACGGCAAGGAGAAAATCCCGGCCTACGACATGATCCGTTTCTCGGTGAACATCATGCGTGGCTGCTTCGGTGGCTGCACCTTCTGCTCGATCACAGAGCACGAAGGCCGGATCATCCAGAACCGTTCCGAAGAGTCGATCATTCGCGAAATCGAAGAGATCCGCGACAAGGTCCCAGGCTTCACCGGCGTCATCTCCGACCTCGGCGGCCCGACTGCGAACATGTACCGCATCGCCTGCAAAACGCCGGAAATCGAATCAGCGTGCCGCAAGCCGTCCTGCGTGTTCCCGGGCATCTGCCCGAACCTGAACACCGACCACTCGTCGCTGATTCAGCTGTACCGCAGCGCTCGTGCGTTGCCGGGTGTGAAGAAAATCCTGATCGCCTCCGGTCTGCGCTACGACCTTGCGGTCGAGTCGCCGGAGTACGTCAAAGAGCTGGTGACCCACCACGTCGGTGGTTACCTGAAGATCGCCCCGGAACACACCGAGGAAGGTCCGCTCAACCAGATGATGAAACCGGGCATTGGCAGCTATGACAAGTTCAAGCGCATGTTCGAGAAGTACACCAAGGAAGCGGGCAAAGAGCAGTACCTGATTCCGTACTTCATCGCCGCCCACCCGGGTACCACCGACGAGGATATGATGAACCTCGCGCTGTGGCTCAAGGGCAACGGCTTCCGTGCTGACCAGGTGCAGGCGTTCTACCCGTCGCCGATGGCCACTGCCACCGCGATGTACCACTCGGGCAAGAACCCGCTGCGCAAGGTCACTTACAAGAGCGACGGCGTGACCATCGTCAAGAGCGAAGAGCAGCGTCGTCTGCACAAGGCGTTCTTGCGTTATCACGACCCGAAAGGCTGGCCGATGCTGCGTGAAGCGCTGATCCGCATGGGCCGTGGTGATCTGATCGGTTCGGGCAAGGATCAGTTGATCCCGACCCATCAACCGGCGACCGACAGCTACCAGAGCGCCCGTCGCAAGAACTCGACGCCGGCCGGCAGCCATAAAGTGGCGAAGGAAGGCAAAGAGAAGACCACCAAGATCCTCACCCAGCACACCGGCCTGCCGCCGCGTGCCAGTGATGGTGGTAATCCTTGGGACAAGCGTGAACAGGCCAAGGCCGCGGCGTTTGCCCGTAACCAGCAGGCTGCCAAGGAACGCAAAGACGCCGCGAAAGGCAAAGGGCCGAAGCCGACCCGCAAGCCGGTCGTACCGCGCTAAACATCGCTTGAGCTGAACAGAACGCCAACCTTCGGGTTGGCGTTTTGCATTTGCAGCCTCCAGGAAATGTGTTGAGCGAAGAGGACCGCACATGCAACCACCATCGCATGTCTGCCACAAATAGAAGCAAACTCGCCAAACCATTTCCCCGCATCGCCCGATTTTGGTGCTGTACTGCCTTAAGCATTCCGGGAAAGCGCCCAAGCCCTCTGCATGGCATAAGTCTTGCGCGCTTTCGAATACGCTTAGGCTCGCAGGAGGCACGCCGTGTCGATTCATGTCGCATTGCACCACGTCACGCATTACCGCTACGACCGCGCTGTCGAACTCGGCCCGCAGATCGTTCGCCTGCGCCCGGCCGCTCACAGCCGCACGCGGATTCTGTCGTATGCGCTGAAAGTCTCGCCTGAGCAGCATTTCATCAATTGGCAGCAAGACCCGCAGGGCAACTACCTCGCCCGACTGGTGTTCCCTGAGAAGACCAACGAACTGCGCATCGAAGTCGATCTGCTCGCGGAAATGGCCGTGTTCAATCCGTTCGACTTCTTCCTCGAGCCCTACGCCGAGAAAATCCCCTTCACCTATGCCGCCGATGAGCGCAAGGAGCTGGCGCCGTATCTCGAAACCCTGCCGCTCACGCCCAGGTTCAAAGCCTATCTGGACGCCATCGACCGCACGCCGCTGCCGGCGGTGGATTTCCTCGTGGCACTCAACCAGCGCCTGAGCGAAGACATCGGCTATCTGATCCGCATGGAGCCGGGCGTGCAAACCCCGGAGCACACCCTCGAACACGCTTCCGGCTCTTGCCGTGACTCGGCGTGGTTGCTCGTGCAACTGCTGCGCAACCTTGGCTTGGCCGCGCGATTTGTTTCCGGCTATCTGATTCAACTGACGGCGGATGTGAAGAGTCTCGACGGCCCGTCCGGCACGGACGTCGATTTCACCGATCTGCATGCCTGGTGCGAGGTGTATCTGCCCGGTGCCGGCTGGATCGGCCTCGACGCCACGTCCGGGCTGTTTGCCGGTGAAGGGCATATCCCGTTGGCCTGTAGTCCCGATCCGTCCTCTGCGGCACCGATCAGCGGCTTGGTCGAACCGTGCGAATGTGTGTTCAGCCACGAAATGTCGGTGGAGCGGGTCTGGGAGGCGCCGCGCGTCACCAAGCCCTACACCGATGAGCAATGGCTGGCGATTCAGGCGCTCGGTCGGCAGATCGATGCCGACCTGCTGGCGGATGACGTGCGCCTGACCATGGGCGGCGAGCCGACCTTCGTGTCCATCGACGATCCGGACGGCGCCGAGTGGAACACCGCCGCGTTGGGTGACGATAAACGTCGACTGTCCGCCGAACTGTTCCAGCACATGCGCAAACACTACGCACCGAAAGGCCTGGTGCATTTCGGTCAGGGCAAGTGGTATCCCGGCGAGCAACTGCCGCGCTGGTCACTTAATTGTTACTGGCGCCGCGACGGCGTACCGATCTGGCACAACGATGCGCTGATCGCCGACGAGCAGCAGGATTACGGCGCCACTGGCGAGCTGGCCGGGCGTTTTCTGGCGAGTGTCGCCGAGCGCCTGAAATTGCCTACACGCTTTGTGTTCCCGGCCTACGAGGACAATTTCTATTACCTCTGGCGCGAGGGCACGTTGCCGAGCAACGTCACTGCCGAAGATTCACGTCTTGAAGAACCGCTGGAGCGCGCCCGCCTGCGCAAGGTCTTCAGTCAGGGCCTGAACAAGGTGATCGGCCAAGTGCTGCCGCTGGCGCGCACCGCCAAGGGCGATCAATGGCAGAGCGGGCGCTGGTACCTGCGTGACGAGCACTGCCGGTTGGTGCCGGGGGATTCGCCGTTGGGCTATCGCTTGCCGCTGGGTGCGCAGCCGTGGCTCAAGGCCGCCGAATATCCGTTTATTCATCCACAGGACCCGAATCAGGACTTCCCGGATCTCCCGGAGACCACGCAGCTCAACCGTCACGCCGAGCCGGCGACAGCGGACGAGCGCGCTCCAAAAATCGATGAATCCGCCGATTGGCTGACGCGCACCGCATTTTGTGCCGAGGCTCGTGAGGGGCGTTTGTACCTGTTCATGCCGCCGCTGGAGCGGGTCGAGGATTATCTGGAACTGGTCGCCGCCATCGAAGCCACCGCTGAAGAGTTACATTGCCCGGTGCTGCTGGAAGGTTACGAGCCGCCCAGCGATCCGCGCTTGAGCAACTTCCGCGTGACGCCGGATCCGGGTGTGATCGAGGTCAACGTGCAACCTTCGGCGACCTGGGACGAATTGGTCGAGCGCACCGAGTTTCTCTATGAAGAGGCACGCCAGACCCGCCTGACCACCGAAAAATTCATGATCGACGGCCGCCACACCGGCACCGGCGGCGGCAATCATTTCGTGCTCGGCGGGGCGACACCGGCGGACTCGCCGTTTCTGCGTCGTCCTGACCTGCTGCGTAGCCTGATCAGTTACTGGCACAACCATCCGTCGCTGTCGTATCTGTTTTCCGGGCTGTTCATCGGCCCGACCTCGCAGGCGCCGCGTGTCGATGAGGCGCGCAATGACGCGCTGTACGAACTGGAAATCGCTTTCGCGCAGATGCCGGAACCGGGCGAGGAATGCGCGCCGTGGCTGGTCGATCGATTGCTGCGCAACTTGCTGATCGACGTCACCGGCAACACTCACCGAGCCGAATTCTGCATCGACAAACTGTACTCGCCGGACGGCGCCACCGGGCGCCTCGGTCTGCTGGAACTGCGGGCCTTTGAAATGCCGCCGCACGCGCGCATGAGCCTGGCTCAGCAGTTGTTGCTGCGAGCGCTGGTCGCACGGTTCTGGCGTGAACCTTATGCGCCGCCGAAGCTGGCGCGCTGGGGCACTGAACTGCACGACCGGTTCCTGCTGCCGCACTTTATCGAGCAGGATTTTGCTGACGTCATCGTCGAACTCAACGGTGCAGGTTATCCACTGCGCGCGGAATGGTTCGCCGCGCATCTTGAATTTCGTTTTCCCAAGGTCGGCGATTACGCCGTCAACGGCATCGAACTTGAACTGCGTCAGGCGCTGGAGCCGTGGCATGTGCTGGGTGAGGAGGGTGCGGCGGGTGGCACGGTGCGATACGTCGATTCGTCATTGGAGCGTTTGCAGGTCAAGCTCAAAGGCTTACCGCCGCAGCGCTATTTGCTGACCTGCAATGGCATCGCGGTGCCGTTGCACCCGACCGGGCGCGTGGGCGAGTTTGTCGCGGGTGTGCGTTATCGCGCGTGGCAACCGGCCAATTGTTTGCAGCCGACGATTCCGGTGCATGCGCCGTTGGTGTTCGACGTACTCGACACCTGGATGGGCCGTTCGCTGGGTGGATGTCAGTACCACGTCGCGCATCCGGGTGGGCGCAATTACGAGACCTTGCCGGTCAATGCCAACGAAGCGGAGAGCCGGCGCATGGCGCGATTCTTCCGCGTCGGACACACCCCGGGAAAACTTCCTATACCGAATGTGGAAATCAGTGACGAGCTGCCGATGACAATCGATTTGCGACGCTTCTGAATCGTACGCGACGGTCGGATTTTTCGTATATCCGCGCGTCATGTGCCTGCGTTAGTCTGACCGTTCCCTGCTGTCTGCCGAGCTTTCCATGCCTGACCTGCTAGACCGCTACCCGCTGACGGCGGGCACTTATCACGAACTGCTTGACGTCAGTGGCGCGGTGCGCCCGCACTGGCGGCGGCTGTTCGATCAGTTGCAGCGCAGTACGCCGGCGCAACTCGTGCAGCGGCAAGCGTTGCTGGCCCGACAGATTCAGGAAAACGGGGTCACCTATAACGTCTACGCCGACCCGAAAGGCGCAGATCGGCCGTGGGAACTGGATCTGCTGCCCCATGTGATTGCGGCAGATGAATGGCAGCAACTCTCGGCCGGTATTGCCCAGCGTGCGCGACTGCTCAACGCGGTGCTGGCGGATCTGTATGGTCCGCAGCGGCTGATCAGCGAAGGCTTGCTACCGGCAGAACTGGTGTTTGGGCATAACAACTTTCTCTGGCCGTGTCAGGGTATCGTGCCGCCGGAAGTCGCTTTCCTGCATCTGTATGCAGTGGATCTGGCGCGCACCCCGGACGGTCGTTGGTGGGTCACCGCCGATCGAACCCAGGCACCTTCGGGCGCCGGTTATGCGCTGGAAAACCGCACCATCGTCTCCCGCGCCTTTCCCGAGTTGTACCGCGATCTGAAGGTGCAGCATCTGGCCGGGTTCTTCCGCACGTTGCAGGAAACCCTCGCGCGTCAGGCGCCGAGTGACGGCGACACACCGTTGGTGGTGTTGCTGACGCCGGGGCGCTTCAACGAAAGCTATTTCGAACATCTGTACCTCGCGCGCCAGCTCGGCTATCCCCTGGTCGAGGGCGGCGACCTGACGGTGCGTGATGCCACGGTGTACCTGAAAACCCTCAGTGGCTTGCGTCGGGTGCACGCGATCATGCGCCGCCTCGACGATGATTTCTGCGATCCACTGGAGTTGCGCACAGACTCGGCGCTCGGCGTGCCCGGTTTGCTGGAGGCGGTGCGCCAGCGTCGCGTGCTGGTCGCCAATGCATTGGGCAGTGGCGTGCTGGAGTCGCCGGGATTGCTGGGCTTTCTGCCAAAGATCAATCAATACCTGTTCGGCGAAGACCTTATTCTGCCGTCCATCGCCACGTGGTGGTGCGGCGAAGCGCCGGTGTTGGCGCAGGCGCTGGAAAAGCTGCCGGAGCTGTTGATCAAACCGGCATTCCCCTCACAAACCTTCGCGCCCGTATTTGGCCGTGATTTGAATGAAAAACAGCGCGAAACGCTCGCTGAGCGCATGCGTGCGCGGCCCTATGCGTATGTTGCGCAAGAACTGGCGCAGCTGTCTCATGCACCGATCTGGCAGGCCGAAAACGGCCAGCTGCAACCTCGGGCGATCGGCATGCGCATGTATGCCGTGGCCGGTGAGGACGATTACCGCGTGTTGCCCGGCGCTCTGACCCGAGTCGCCGCCGAGGCCGATGCCGAAGTAGTGTCGATGCAGCGTGGCGGCGCGAGTAAGGACACCTGGATGTTGGGCGATCGTCCGCCGAGCGGTGAACAGTGGAAAACCCAGCGTAACGTCGGCGTGCACGATCTGGTGCGGCGCGATCCTTATCTGCCTTCGCGGGTGGTGGAAAACCTGTTCTGGTTTGGCCGCTACTGCGAGCGCTGTGATGACAGTGCCCGGCTGCTGCGGATCATGCTCGCGCGGTATGTCGATGGCGATGACCCGCAAGCGTTGCAAGCCGCCGTCGATCTCGGCGAGCGCCTGACACTGTTACCGGACGAAGGCGAATTGCCGGAACGCTTGCTGGCTGCGTTGCTTGGCGATGATTGGTCGTTCAGCTTGCGCTCTAACCTGCAGCGCCTGCAGTGGGCGGCTTCGCAAGTGCGCGGCAAGCTCTCGCGGGAAAACTGGCAGGCGTTGGTCGAGTTGCAGCGCGAAGCCATGGAGCTGGACACCGATGAACCGGATTTCGGCGAGTTGCTGGATTTTCTCAACAGGCTGGTGATGTCGCTGGCGGCGTTGTCCGGATTTGCCCTCGACGACATGACCCGCGACGAAGGCTGGCGCTTTCTGATGATTGGCCGGCGGATCGAACGTTTGCAGTTTCTCAGCCGCAGTCTGGCGGCATTTCTGCGCGGCGCCGGAGCGTTCGATCAGGCCGGGCTCGAATGGCTGTTGGAGCTGGGCAACAGCAGCATTACCTACCGCTCACGTTATCTGGCAGTGGCGCAACTGATTCCGGTGCTCGATCTTTTACTGCTCGACGAGCAGAACCCGCACGCGGTGTTGTTTCAGTTGAAACTGGTGACACGCACATTGAAGCGCTTGAACGATGATTTTGGCGTCCCGCGGGAAGCCGGGTTGCCGCGACTGGTCGAACGCCTGGCGCAATTCGATCTCGGTTGCCTGGAGAACCCGCTGTTCGGCGAAGCCAGCGTGCGCGCGGCACTGGATGGTCTGGCGGATCTGTTGCAGGAAATCGCCGAGGCCAGCGGTCAGGTGTCGGATCGTCTGGCCTTGCGCCATTTCGCTCACGTCGATGATGTCAGCCAGCGCACGGTGTCCGTCTGATGAGCGCGCATTACCAGATCCTGCATGACACCTGTTATCACTACGACAGCCCGGTGTCGCTGGCGCAGCAACTGGCGCATCTGTGGCCACGCGAGTGCGCATGGCAGCGCTGCACCGAGCAGCAATTGCTGATCAGCCCGCCGCCAACCGCGCGGCGTGATGAACTGGATGTGTTCGGAAATCCGCTGACCCGACTGGCGTTCGAGCGGCCTCATGATGAGCTGCAGGTCAATGCGCGGCTAACCATTGAGGTGTTGGCGCGCCCGACGCTGGATTTCAACCAGTCGCCGGCCTGGGAGCTGACGCGGGATGCGCTGACCTACAGCAGTCAGCCGCTGTCCGCCGATCTGCTGGAAGCCTGTCGCTACCGGTTCCAGTCCCCCTACGTGCATTTGAAGCGCAGCTTCGTCGAGTTCTCGCAGAGCTGCTTCCCGCCGGGCCAGCCGTTGCTGCTCGGTGTGCAGGCTTTGATGCAGAAAATCTTCAGTGAATTTACTTTCGATGCCGAAGCGACACAGGTGGCCACGCCGCTGGTGGAAGTGCTGGAGCGTCGGCGCGGGGTGTGTCAGGACTTTGCCCATCTGATGCTGGCGTGCGTGCGCTCTCGAGGTCTGGCGGCGCGCTATGTCAGTGGTTATCTGCTGACGCAGCCTCCACCGGGGCAGCCGCGCTTGATCGGTGCCGATGCATCCCATGCCTGGGTTTCGGTTTTTTGCCCGGTGCTGGGTTGGGTGGATTTTGATCCGACCAACAATGTGCAGCCGGCGCTGGAGCACATCACCTTGGCGTGGGGCAGGGACTTCTCCGATGTGTCGCCATTGCGCGGGGTGATTCTGGGTGGCGGCAATCACGACCCGGAAGTGCGGGTCACTGTGATGCCGCTGGATTAACGCCGATCAAACATGTGGGAGCGAGCCTGCTCGCGAAAGCTTTCCATCAGTCAATGATTTATCGACTGGCACGACGCTTTCGCGAGCAGGCTTGCTCCCATAGGGGATTTGGGGAAATTTAAGGAAGGCTGTGAGGGCCGGCGGTGAACCCGCCAGCCCCGTCACAAATCCGCAGGGTCTGATTCGATCATCAAACCCGGTGGGGCTCAGGCGTCAGGCGCCTGATCTTTCGGTGTATCGGTTGCTTCGGTTGCATCAACATCGTCTTCCGTTGCCACTTCACCCTCAGGGTTCAGTGCTGCTTCTTCAGCGGTTTGTTTCTTGCGCTGAAGCTTTTCCTCTTTCTTCTGTTCCTTTGCCAGGTCTCGTTGACGTTTGGCGAAGGAGTAATTGGGTTTGGCCATGGGCGTTCCTCTTGGTCGAAGGTGAGGTTGAGCGGCGCGTATTCTGCCCTGTATCGGTGCCTTGCGGTTAGCCGGGTTTTTGGTCGACCCATTTTGGCGTGACGGTCGGCTTCCAGTTATCCAGGGAATCGAGCAGCGTTTGCGGCGATTCGCTCACTTGCAGCATGTCACGGTGTGGCGCGCGAACGAAGCCTTCGCCGACGATGTGGTCAAGAAATGCAGTGAGTTTGCTATAAAAACCGTTCACTTCGAGCAGACCCAGCGGCTTGCCGTGGTAGCCGAGCTGACCCCAGGTCCAGACTTCGAACAATTCTTCCAGGGTGCCGAGGCCGCCGGGCAGCGCGATAAACGCATCGCTGAGCTGCGCCATCCGCGCCTTGCGCGCATGCATGCCATCAACCACTTCCAGGCGCGTCAGGCTTTTGTGACCGATTTCCTTGTCCATCAGGCTTTGCGGGATGATGCCGATCACTTCGCCGCCAGCGGCCAGCGCGGCGTCAGCGACGATCCCCATCAAACCCACGGCGCCACCGCCGTAAACCAACGTCAGCTTACGCTCGGCGAGCGCGCGGCCAAGGGCGATGGCGGCTTCGGTGTAAGCCGGATCAGTGCCGGCGTTGGCACCGCAAAATACACAAACGGATTTCAGAGACATGCCTTTCTCCTGAGTCGATCTGACACAGGGTAATGGCTCGCACGCTGCGATCCAAGGCCTAAACTTCCCGCTCCGGAGATTCAAAGGTACCGCTGGCGCCACAGGCGTAGGCGGCGAGCAAACTGCACAACAGACCGTTAAAGAACATGACAGGCACTCCGTTTCAGTAGATGGGCCGATCATAGGGCCGTGCGGGAATCCTGGCCGTTAGATTGTCTCGATGAGTGTCATAGCCTGAAAGTTGTATACAATTTTTGACTCAAGTCATATGAACTTGCGAAGATTTCAGGCAGTCTTTCCATCATTCGTGTGTTTGTTAACCCTGCCTTGGAGATTCACCATGTTTTCCAAAGTTGTTGCGGTATCCCTGCTGGCGCTGGCCAGCAGCCAATTGATGGCTGCCGAGTGCAAAACCACCGTTGACTCCACTGATCAGATGTCCTTCAACACCAAGGAAATCGTGATCGACAAGAGCTGCAAAACCTTCACCGTCGAACTGACCCACTCCGGCAGCCTGCCGAAGAACGTCATGGGCCATAACCTGGTGATCAGCAAAGAAGCTGACATGCAGCCAATCGCTACCGCAGGCCTGGCCGCCGGTATCGACAAGAACTACCTGCCGGAAGGTGACGCGCGCATCATCGCCCACACCAAAATCATCGGCGCCAAGGAAACCGACTCGCTGACCTTCGACGTGGCGAAGATTGCAGACGGCGGCTACGGCTTCTTCTGCTCGTTCCCTGGCCACATCTCGATGATGAAAGGCACGATTACCGTTAAGTAAGCAGGCCAATCGCGTCATCGTTCTTGGCGAGCTTGCTCGCGAAGGGGCCATCAGCATCAACTGATGTCTGGGCCAAAGAAAAGCCCGCTGAGGATTACGCCTCAGCGGGCTTTTTCATTTCATCAGCGCTTACGGCGCAAACGGCATCACACGCTTGTGATGAGTCTTGTTGTACGTCGCGACGATAATGTCGAACGCTTCCTGCCGCACCGGCTCACCGTGCAGGAACGCATCGATCTCGGCATAGGTCACGCCATGGGACGCCTCGTCCGGTTTACCTGGCGACAGGTCTTCCAGATCCGCCGTCGGCACCTTCTCGACTAACGATTCCGGCGCACCAAAGCTGCGGGCAATCGCGCGAACCTGATTTTTCACCAGCCCGCTCAGCGGCGCCAAGTCGCAAGCGCCGTCGCCAAACTTGGTGAAGAAGCCCATCACCGCTTCCGCCGCGTGGTCGGTGCCGATCACCAGACCGTGAGCCGCGCCAGCGATGGTGTACTGGGCAACCATGCGCATGCGCGCCTTGGTGTTGCCGAGGACGAAATCCACCGACACCGCGTGTTTGCCTTCGAACGCGGCGACTTCAGCGGCCAGCGACTTCACCGCTGGGCCGATGTTGACGGTGTGACGTTCATCCGGGGCGATGAAATCCACCGAAGCCTGGGCGTCATGCTCGTCGAACTGGGTTTCGTACGGTAGGCGCACGGCGATGAATTTGTAGCTGTTGTCGCCGGTCTGGTCGCGCAGTTCACGCATCGCCCGTTGGGCCAGAAGGCCGGCGGTCAGCGAGTCGACGCCGCCGCTGATGCCCAGCACCAGCGTCTTGAGCCCGGAATTGACCAGGCAATCCTGAATGAAGGTAATGCGCCGGGCGACTTCGGCTTGCAGGGCCTGGTAGTCGGCGAACGGCGGTTGCACCTTGAGCTGTTCAGCAATCTCACGCTGTACGGCTTGCATGAATTCACTCCTTGCTAGATAGACTGGAATCGGCAGGAACCTGGAAAACGTGTCGCAAATAGGCAACAAAATTCGGGTCTTTGCAGTGGGACTTGCCTGGCTCGTCGGAGATCTTCGCCACCGGTTGGCCGTTGCAGGCGGTCATTTTAAGCACGATGCTCATCGGTTCGACACCCGGAATGTCACAGGTGAGGTTGGTGCCGATGCCAAAGCTGACGTTGATCCGCCCGTGCAGCGCGCGGAAGATCTCCAGCGATCTGGGCAGGGTCAGGCTGTCGGAGAACACCAAGGTCTTGCTCATCGGGTCGATGCCGAGCTTGTGGTAGTGCGCGATGCATTTTTCGCCCCACACCACAGGATCGCCGGAGTCGTGGCGCAGACCGTCGAACAACTTGGCAAAGAACAGATCGAAATCGCCGAGGAAAGCGTCAGTGGTGATGCAGTCAGTGAGGGCAATCCCCAGCAAACCCCGGTACTCGCGCACCCAGCAATCGAGCGCGGCGATCTGGCTGTCGATCAACCGTGGGCCGAGTTGCTGGTGCGCCATGATCCATTCGTGGGCCATGGTGCCCAGCGGTTTCATGTCCAGTTCCCGCGACAGATTGACGTTGCTGGTGCCGACGAAACGCC
This sequence comes from Pseudomonas sp. WC2, assembly GCF_050586545.1. Taxonomy (NCBI): domain Bacteria; kingdom Pseudomonadati; phylum Pseudomonadota; class Gammaproteobacteria; order Pseudomonadales; family Pseudomonadaceae; genus Pseudomonas; species Pseudomonas sp. WC2. The sequence continues at coordinate 70,740 of NZ_JBOBDR010000012.1, forward strand.
CGGGGAAATCATGCTTGAGCACGTTCACCACTTCTTCCTGCACCCGGTAAGAAAACCGCCGGCGCGTGCCGAAATCGGCGACTTGCAGTTGCGACAATTCGTCAGCCGAGGCGTTGGCGGTCAGCCAGTCGAACTTGCGATAGAGCTGCTCGCGCGCCTGTTCGAGCACGGTTTCGCGGTAGCGATAGCGATTGCGCACTTCGCTGACGATCGCCAGCAACGGCACCTCATAAAGGATTACATGCAGCCACGGCCCACGCAGGCGGATGAACAACTCGCCGTTCTCGATGCCAGTGTGCACGTAGCGCAGGTTGAAGCGGAACAGCCCGAGGAAGCGCAGAAAATCCGGCTTGAGGAAGCTGATGCGCTCAAGGAAACTCAACTGATCGGCACTCAGGCTCAGCTCGGCCAGGCGCTCGATCTGATAGCGGATCTCGGCCAGATACGGGCGCAGATCCTCGCTGTTACGGCAACGAAACTCCCATTCGACTTCGACGTTGGGGTAGTTGTGCAGCACCGCCTGCATCATCGTCAGTTTGTAGAAGTCGGTGTCGAGCAGGTTCTGCACGATGCGATCGGCAAACACACTCTCGCTCATAACGGGGTCTCCAGGTGCGCCGCGCCGTGGCGCGGTCTCAATCAGTGGCGCTAGTGGCGCATATCAGGGACGAAGATTGCCAGCAGTTTTTTAAATCACCGCAGAAGCTTGTGGGAGCGAGCCTGCTCGCGAAGGCGTCATTTCAGTCGATATTGATACTGAATGTGCCGGCCTCTTCGCGAGCAGGCTTGCTCCCACAGTTTTTCAATCGGGTTCGTCATTCGGACTGTCGATCTGCTCCAGCATCCACTTCACAAAATCCCGCACCTTCGGCACTTCCGCCGCGTGCTCCGGGTACGCCAGGTAGTAGGCGTCGGAACTGGGCATTGCATGCTGCCAGGGAATCACTAGTTTGCCGTCGGCCAATTCCTCTTCCACCAGAAACCGTGGCAGCAGCGCTACGCCGCAGCCGACCTGCGCGGCGCGGATGCACATATAAAAGGTTTCGAAGCGTGGGCCGTGGTAGCTGTGCTCGGTCTGGTAGCCCTGACTGTCGAACCAGTCGTGCCAGGCCTGGGGGCGCGAGGCATTTTGCAACAGCACCAGATCGGTCAGTTGCGTCGGGTCAGTAAACGGTGTGTCCGGCAGGCTGCCCGGCGCGCACACCGGCACCAGCTCCTCGCCGAACAGCTTCAGGCATTCAGTGCCGGGCCGCGAGCCTTGGCCGAAATAGAACGCCAGATCGCTGCGCCCTTGCAGCAAATCATCGGCTTCCTGCTCATTGCAGAGATCCAGATGGATCGAAGGATGGCGCAGGCGCCAGCCTTTCAAACGTGGCACCAGCCAACGCGCGCCGAAGGTCGATGGCGTAGAAACACGTAGGACTTCGGTCTCGCCGCCGTAGGAGCGCAGGTAATGGGTCGACATTTCCACTTGCGTGAGGATTTTTCGTACTTCGACCAAGTACAAATCCCCAGCCGGGGTCATCTGCAAACGCCGGCGCACGCGGCGGAACAACAAGTGCTGCAACAATTCTTCCAGCTGCGCGACCTGCTTGCTGACTGCGCTCTGGGTCAGGTTGAGTTCCTCGGCAGCGCGGGTGAAGCTCAGGTGTCGGGTCACGGCCTCGAAGCACTGCAATGCGGTGATCGAGGGCAAGTGGCGTTTGTTCAGCATGGCCGATCCTTTTCTGGTCTTTCTGTGCGCAGCATGAATAAACGGAATGATATCTCGCGTAAAGGTCGTTTGTTGCCTTGCCATTGTGACGCTACAACTAAAGGCCTGCCCGGTCGCGAAAAAGCGTCCGCACACATTCAGTTTTTTGCTTGAGGAGTGACCCATGGTTGCCGCATTGCTTGATCGTCTTGGTGTGAACCCGGCCCTTTATCAGAACGGCAAAGTGCCGGTGCATTCGCCCATCGATGGCAGCCGCATTGCCGCCGTCAACTGGGAAGGCCCGGCCGAAGTCGAGCAGCACATCAGTCGCGCAGATCATGCGTTCGAGCAATGGCGCAAGATTCCGGCCCCGCGTCGCGGCGAATTGGTGCGTCAGTTCGGTGAGGTGTTGCGCGAATACAAGGCCGACCTCGGCGAACTGGTGTCGTGGGAGGCGGGCAAGATCACCCAGGAAGGTCTGGGTGAAGTGCAAGAGATGATCGACATCTGCGATTTCGCCGTCGGCCTGTCCCGTCAGTTGTACGGTTTGACCATCGCTTCCGAGCGTCCGGGCCACCACATGCGCGAAACCTGGCATCCGCTGGGCGTGGTCGGGGTGATCAGCGCGTTCAACTTCCCGGTCGCGGTGTGGGCGTGGAACACCACGCTGGCGCTGGTCTGCGGCAACCCGGTGGTGTGGAAGCCGTCGGAGAAAACCCCGCTGACCGCGTTGGCCTGCCAGGCGCTGTTTGATCGTGTAGTGAAGAATTTCACCGACGCCCCAGCGAATCTTTGCCAGGTGATTATTGGTGGTCGCGACGCTGGCGAAGCCTTGGTCGATGACCCGCGTGTCGCGCTGATCAGCGCCACTGGCAGCACACGTATGGGCCGCGAAGTGGCGCCGAAAGTTGCCGCTCGATTCGCTCGCAGCATTCTGGAATTGGGCGGTAATAACGCGATGATCCTCGGCCCGAGCGCGGATCTCGACATGGCCGTACGTGCGATTCTGTTCAGTGCCGTCGGCACCGCCGGCCAGCGTTGCACCACTTTGCGTCGTTTGATCGCGCATGAATCGGTTAAAGAAGAAATCGTCACCCGCCTCAAGGCTGCTTATTCGAAAGTACGCATCGGCAACCCACTGGAAGGCAATCTGGTCGGCCCGCTGATCGACAAGCACAGCTTCGAAAACATGCAGGACGCGCTGGAGCAGGCGTTGAGCGAGGGCGGTCGGGTGTTTGGCGGCAAGCGCCAACTGGAAGATCAGTTCCCCAACGCCTACTACGTGTCGCCAGCGATTGTTGAAATGCCGGAGCAGAGCGATGTGGTCTGCAGCGAAACTTTCGCGCCGATTCTGTATGTGGTCGGTTACAACGATTTCCAGGAAGCGCTGCGCCTGAATAACGCGGTGCCACAAGGTCTGTCGTCGTGCATCTTCACCACGGATGTGCGCGAGGCTGAGCAGTTCATGTCGGCGGTCGGCAGTGATTGCGGCATTGCCAACGTCAACATCGGCCCGAGCGGTGCGGAGATTGGTGGCGCGTTTGGTGGCGAGAAGGAGACCGGTGGGGGGCGTGAGTCGGGTTCCGACGCCTGGCGCGCGTACATGCGCCGGCAGACCAACACCGTGAACTACTCGCTAGAGTTGCCGCTGGCGCAGGGCATCACCTTCGACTGACAGGTTGAGATCGATCGTTCCCACGCTCTGCGTGGGAATGCCTCACCGGACGCTCCGCGTTCGCTTTTGGGACGCAGAGCGTCCCTGACTGCATTCCCACGCAGAGCGTGGGAACGATCATTTTGCAGTGTTTGTTAGGTTTCTGTTGGAGTCTGGCAATGCCGTTACGCGAAGAATGTCTGTGGGAAAAACTCACGCCGCAACGCCCGGATAACACCGCGCTCAGGGGCGAAGTCAAAGTCGATGTCTGCGTGATCGGCGCCGGGTTCACCGGGTTGTCGGCGGCGCTGCATCTGTTGGAACAGGGCAAAAGCGTCTGCGTGCTGGAAGCTCATCGCGCCGGCCACGGCGGGTCCGGACGTAATGTCGGGCTGGTCAACGCCGGCATGTGGATTCCACCGGACGAGATCGAAGCCGGTTTCGGCGAAGCGGTCGGCAGTCAGCTCAACCGCATGCTCGGGGCAGCACCGGCGCTGGTGTTCAGCCTTGTGGACAAGTACAACATCGATTGCCAGTTGCGCTGCGAAGGTACGCTGCACATGGCGCACAACGCCAAGGGCGAGGCCGATCTGCGCAGTCGCGAGCAACAATGGAAGCGACGCGGTGCGCCCGTCGAATTGCTCACCGGCAAAGCTTGCGAACAAGCCACCGGGACGCAAAAAATTGCTGCTGCATTGCTTGATCGACGCGCCGGTACGCTCAACCCGATGGCTTATGTCACCGGGCTGGCGAATGCCGTGATCGGTCTCGGCGGGCAGATGTTTGATCATTCGCCGGTGACTCGACTTGAACGGCAAGGCTCGAACTGGTCGGTGCAGACCGAGCACGGTTCGGTGCTCGCCGAACAAGTGGTCATCGCCTCAAACGCCTACACCGAAGGTGACTGGACCGAACTCAAACGCAACTTCTTCCCCGGTTATTACTATCAGGTCGCCTCGGTGCCTCTGACCGAGGACGCCGCGCAGGCAATTCTCCCGGGCGGGCAGGGTTCGTGGGATACGCGGCAGGTCTTGAGCAGCATCCGCCGCGACAAAGAAGGGCGGTTATTGCTCGGCAGCCTGGGCAACGGTAATCAGAAACCGACCTGGTTTCTCAAGGCCTGGGCTGACCGCGTGCAGCAGCATTACTTCCCCAATCTGAAGCCGGTCGAATGGGAATGCACCTGGACCGGGCGCATCGCATTCACCCCCGATCACCTGATGCGCCTGTTCGAACCAGCACCGGGTCTGGTGGCCGTCACCGGCTATAACGGTCGTGGCGTCACCACCGGCACCGTGGTCGGCAAAGCCTTCGCCGATTACCTGTGTAACGGAAATCCTCAAGCCTTGCCGATTCCTTTTGCACCGATGCAGCCCTTGGCCGGTGTGGGCTTGCGCAGTTGCCTGTACGAGGCCGGGTTCTCGCTGTATCACGCGGGCCAGTGCCTGCGCATTGTGATTTGAGTGTTGAAATATGTTGCCGGAAGCGGCGCTTTTCGATGCAGCGACTAGCCTGTAATGGTGCGGGTTGTAGCAGTCCCGCACCAGCAGTGTGCAGTTCGGTGACGCGGGCTGTTACAGGCTGGTTGCACGTCGTTTGGCGCCGCGGTTGCAATGATGGCGCGCGCGGGTTGCGCCTGAAAAAATAAATGGTTTCACCTTCCGCGGTTTAGACGGTTGCACGCCCAATGAAAATGGGAACGAAACAGTCGAAATAACAAGAAAGCAGCGACTTTTTGAAGAATAAAAAACCGATGGCACGGGCCTTGCTCTGAGCTTTCAGTGAAGTGAAGTCGCAGTGCCAACTAAAAAAAACCTTGGAGCACCACCTCATGTCCCAGACGTTTTACAAGAAAGGCTTTCTGGCCCTCGCAGTGGCTACTGCGTTGGGTGTTTCTGCGTTTGCTCAGGCTGACATCAAAATCGGTGTAGCGGGTCCAATGACGGGCGCCAACGCGGCATTTGGCGAGCAGTACATGAAGGGTGCACAGGCAGCGGCTGACGCGGTCAACGCGGCAGGTGGCGTCAACGGGGAAAAAATCGTACTGGTCAAAGGCGATGACGCCTGCGAGCCGAAGCAGGCTGTGACGGTCGCCAAGGACCTGGTCAACCAGAAAGTCGCTGGCGTCGTCGGTCACTTCTGCTCTTCTTCGACCATTCCAGCGTCGGAAATCTACGACGAAGCCGGCGTGATTGCGATCACTCCAGGTTCCACCAACCCGCAAGTGACCGAGCGCGGCCTCAGCGCCATGTTCCGTATGTGCGGGCGTGACGACCAGCAGGGCATCGTCGCCGGCGACTACATCGTCGACGTGCTCAAAGGCAAAAAGGTTGCCGTGCTGCACGACAAGGACACCTACGGCCAAGGCCTGGCGGACGCCACCAAGGCACAGCTTGAGAAGCGTGGCGTGAAGCCGGTGCTGTACGAAGGCCTGACCCGTGGCGAGAAAGACTTCAGCGCCGTGGTCACCAAGATTCGTGCGGCCGGTGCCGACGTCGTCTACTTCGGCGGCCTGCACCCGGAAGCCGGTCCTCTGGTTAAACAACTGCGTACCGAAGGCCTGAAAGACGTGAAGTTCATGTCCGACGACGGCATCGTTACCGACGAGCTGGTGACCACCGCTGGCGGCCCACAATACGTCGACGGCGTGCTGATGACCTTCGGCGCCGACCCGCGCATGCTGCCGGAAAGTAAAACCGTCGTGGATGCCTTCCGCAAGGCTGGCACCGAGCCTGAAGGCTACACCCTGTACGCCTACGCGTCGGTTCAGACCCTGGCGGCCGCCTTCAATGGCGCCAAGTCCAACAGTGGCGAGAAAGCCGCCGAATGGCTGAAAGCCAACCCGGTGAAAACCGTGATGGGCGAGAAAGCCTGGGACAAGAAGGGCGACCTGAAAGTCTCCGACTACGTGGTGTACCAGTGGGACGCGACTGGCAAATATCACCAGCTGGAAAAACAGAAGTAAGGGCTGACGCGATCAGTTGATCCCCACCGATCCAATGTGGGAGCGAGCCTGCTCGCGAAGACGGAATGACTGCCAACACATGTGTTGAATGATCGACCGCATTCGCGAGCAGGCTCGCTCCCACAGGAACGGTGTGGGACGGGTGGATCGTGGCTGACATTGCTCCGACGTAAATCTGTATTTTCCCTAGAAGAGCCGCCCATCCACAGGTGGGCAGGTTCTCACTGCGTGAGATTGCGTTATGGATGGTATTTTCCTGCAGCAACTGGTCAACGGCCTGACCCTCGGGTCGGTCTACGGCCTGATCGCCATCGGCTACACAATGGTCTACGGCATCATCGGCATGATCAACTTCGCCCACGGCGAGGTTTACATGATTTCCGCTTACCTGGCGGCAATCAGTCTGGCTCTGCTGGCTTACTTCGGTATCGAATCTTTCCCGCTGCTGATGCTCGGCACACTGATCTTCACCATCGTCGTCACCGCGGTGTATGGCTGGGTCATTGAGCGAGTCGCCTACAAACCCCTGCGCAACTCCACCCGACTGGCTCCGCTGATCAGCGCCATCGGTATTTCCCTGATCCTGCAGAACTATGCGCAGATCAGCCAGGGCGCCCGCCAACAGGGTGTGCCAACGCTGCTCACTGGCGCCTGGCGCGTCGACATCGGCACCGGTTTCGTTCAGCTCACCTACACCAAGATCTTCATCCTGGTAGCCGCATTCGTCGGCATGGGGCTGCTGACTTACGTCATCAAGTACACCAAGCTCGGCCGCATGTGCCGCGCCACTCAGCAAGACCGCAAGATGGCCTCGATTCTGGGGATCAACACCGACCGCGTGATCTCTTACGTGTTCATCATCGGTGCAGCGATGGCGGCGTTGGCCGGCGTGCTGATCACCATGAACTACGGCACGTTCGACTTCTATGCCGGCTTCGTCATCGGCATCAAGGCGTTCACTGCCGCGGTGCTCGGCGGGATCGGTTCTCTGCCGGGCGCGATGCTGGGCGGGATCATCCTCGGCATCTCCGAGTCGCTCTTCTCCGGTCTGGTCAACTCCGACTACAAAGACGTGTTCAGCTTCTCGCTGCTCGTACTTGTTCTGGTCTTCCGGCCGCAAGGCCTGTTGGGCCGTCCTCTTGTGTCGAAGGTGTAAGCGATGTCTTCAACCACTAAAAAAACCATCGATATCAAAAAAAGCCTGGTTGAGGCGATTCTGGCAGGCCTGATTGCCCTGATCGTATTCGGGCCGATTGTCGGCGTCGTTCTTGAGGGTTACAGCTTCAACCTTGAGCCGACTCGCGTGGCGTGGCTGATCGGCATTGTCATGATCGGCCGTTTTGCGCTGAGCCTGTTCCTGCAGACGCCCAAGGGCCTGAAGATTCTCGACGGATTCGAGAGCACCGGTTCCGGCGTGCATGTGTTGCCGGCCGATCACAAATCACGCCTGCGCTGGATCATCCCGCTGATGATTGTGCTGGCCGTGATCGTGCCGTTCGTTTCCAACTCCTACCTGCTGGGCGTGGTCATTCTCGGGTTGATCTACGTGCTGCTGGGGTTGGGGCTGAACATTGTGGTCGGTCTGGCGGGTCTGCTCGACCTTGGTTATGTGGCGTTTTACGCCATCGGTGCCTACGGCCTGGCGCTGGGTTATCAATACCTCGGCCTGGGTTTCTGGACTGTGCTGCCGCTGGCGGCGATCACCGCTGGCCTGGCCGGTTGCATCCTCGGTTTCCCGGTGCTGCGTCTGCATGGCGACTACTTGGCGATCGTGACCTTGGGCTTCGGTGAAATCATTCGTCTGATCCTCAACAACTGGTTGTCGCTGACTGGCGGCCCGAACGGCATGCCGGCGCCATTGCCGACGTTCTTCGGTCTGGAGTTCGGTAAGCGGGCGAAGGACGGCGGGGTGCCGTTCCACGAGTTCTTCGGCATCGCCTACAACCCGGACGTGAAGTATTACTTCATCTACGCAGTGTTGTTCCTCGTGGTGCTGGCCGTGCTGTACATCAAACATCGTCTGGTGAAGATGCCGGTCGGTCGTGCGTGGGAAGCCTTGCGCGAAGATGAAATCGCCTGCCGCTCGATGGGCCTCAACCATGTGCTGGTCAAGCTTTCGGCGTTCACTATCGGTGCGTCGACCGCAGGTCTGGCCGGGGTGTTTTTCGCGACTTACCAAGGTTTCGTCAACCCGACATCGTTCACCTTCTTTGAATCCGCGTTGATCCTCGCCATCGTCGTGCTCGGCGGCATGGGTTCGACCATCGGTGTGGTGATCGCTGCGTTCGTGCTGACGGTTGCCCCGGAACTGCTGCGCGGCTTCGCCGAATATCGTGTGCTGCTGTTCGGCATCCTGATGGTGTTGATGATGATCTGGCGACCACGCGGGCTGATCCGCATCAGCCGTACCGGGGTCACTCCACGCAAAGGTGCCATTCACTATGAGAGGACTGCGCCATGAGTGAGGTCGTACTCTCTGTTGAAAAACTGATGATGCATTTCGGTGGCATCAAGGCCTTGAGCGATGTCAGCCTGAAGGTCAAACGCAACTCGATCTTCGCCCTGATCGGCCCCAACGGCGCCGGCAAGACCACCGTGTTCAACTGCCTCACCGGTTTCTACAAAGCCTCCGGTGGCAAGATCGAACTCAACGTGCGCGGCCAGCAGACCAACGTCATCCAGCTGCTGGGCGAGTCGTTCAAACCGACCGACTTCGTCTCGCCGAAATCTTTCCTTAGTCGTCTGTATTACAAGATGTTCGGCGGCACCCATCTGGTGAACCGTGCAGGCCTGGCCCGAACCTTCCAGAACATTCGCTTGTTCAAGGAAATGTCGGTGCTGGAAAACCTGCTGGTGGCGCAGCACATGTGGGTCAACCGCAACATGCTCGCCGGCATCCTCAACACCAAGGGCTACCGCAAGGCGGAGAGCGACGCGCTGGATGTCGCGTTCTACTGGCTGGAAGTGGTCGATCTGGTGGACTGTGCCAACCGTCTCGCCGGTGAACTCTCGTACGGCCAACAGCGCCGTCTGGAGATCGCTCGGGCGATGTGCACGCGGCCGCAGATCATCTGCCTCGACGAACCGGCCGCCGGCCTCAACCCTCAGGAAACCGAAGCGCTGAGCGCGATGATCCGGCTGCTGCGCGACGAGCACGATCTGACCGTGGTGCTGATCGAACACGACATGGGCATGGTTATGAGCATTTCCGACCACATCGTGGTGCTGGACCACGGCATCGTCATCGCTGAAGGCGGGCCTGAAGCGATTCGTAACGACCCGAAAGTGATTGCCGCCTACCTGGGCGCCGACGAAGAGGAGCTGGTATGACGCAACCGATCCTCGAACTCAAAGACCTCGACGTGTTCTACGGACCGATCCAGGCGCTCAAGGGTGTTTCGCTGCAGATCAACGAGGGGGAAACCGTCAGCCTGATCGGCTCCAACGGCGCCGGGAAATCGACGTTGCTGATGTCGATCTTCGGCCAGCCACGGGCGGCGGGCGGGCAGATCATTTATCAAGGCGTCGACATTACCCACAAGTCCTCGCACTACATCGCCTCCAACGGCATTGCGCAGTCGCCGGAAGGCCGGCGGGTGTTCCCCGACATGACCGTCGAGGAAAACCTCTTGATGGGCACCATCCCGATTGGCGACAAGTACGCCAAAGAGGACATGCAGCGTATGTTCACGCTGTTTCCACGGCTTGAAGAGCGGCGCACGCAGCGGGCGATGACCATGTCCGGTGGTGAGCAGCAGATGCTCGCGATTGCTCGTGCGTTGATGAGTCGACCGAAGTTGTTGCTGCTCGATGAGCCGAGCCTTGGCCTGGCGCCGATCGTGGTGAAGCAGATCTTCGCGACCCTGCGGGAACTGGCGAAAACCGGCATGACGATCTTCCTCGTCGAGCAGAACGCCAATCATGCGCTTAAGTTGTCGGATCGGGCGTATGTGATGGTCAACGGCGAGATTCGCCTCACAGGCACCGGCAAGGAGTTGTTGGTGAACGAGGAGGTGCGTAACGCTTATCTGGGCGGGCATTGATTCTTCTGCGTCATACACAGCCCCGGCGACGCAAGTCCCCGGGGCTTTTTACATCCCGGCCCCACAGGTGAATTGTGGAATTTCCAGAATTGTGGAAAACAAATTCCCCATGCTGCCAAAGCGCGACATATAGACGCTGCAAATGGCTGTTTTTCCACGGTTTTGACTTGTCCCCGTTTGCTGTGGAGCTGGCTGTGAATAACATGGGTGTATCTGGCTGGACGCCTTATATTACGAGGCTTCCAGAGGCGTGGTTGTTTTTTGATCAGGCAGTTTTGCGGCGGTTGAAGTCGTTGTTGTCAACCTTTTTATGGGCGCGCTTACCGAGGCGATTATTGCTGGACAGGCCTGTGGATAAGTCTGTGACTAAACTCTGGAAAGACTCCGCTAAGGGCCGTAGTTACTGGCCTCGCGCAATCACTGTGTCCACCGATGGGTCGTGCAAAATGCCATGTCCCGCACACCTGCCGCTTCAGGGTCAAGCAAAAAACTTTCTATTTCGCCCGCAAAGCCTTGTGTGGCGCGGCTTTGCGCGTTTCCACTTGCCCCCGGAAACTGTGGAAGGGACTGTGGATAACATGCGTGCACATGGCTACAGGCCACGGTGGCTATGGCGTCGAAGAAGTTGATTGTTTTTTGTACAGCTTGTGGGTGTTGCCCGTGAGTGCGCGGGCGGGCATGCTGCCTGCTGATTTTCTATTCCAAGGGCTGCTCCGGCGGTCGAAGCAAGGAGAACACGATGTCCAACACCCTGTTTATCACCGGCGCAACGTCCGGATTTGGTGAAGCCTGCGCCCGCCGTTTTGCCGCGGATGGCTGGAAACTGGTGCTGACCGGCCGTCGTGAAGAACGCCTCAATGCGCTGTGCGCCGAATTGTCGAAGCAAACCGAAGTGCACGGCCTGGTGCTCGACGTGCGTGATCGCAAGGCGATGGAAGAGGCGATTACCAATCTGCCGCCGTCCTTCGCCAAGTTGCGTGGCCTGATCAACAACGCCGGCTTGGCCTTGGGCGTTGATCCTGCGCCGAAGTGCGATCTGGACGATTGGGACACCATGGTCGACACCAACGTCAAAGGCCTGATGTACGCCACCCGTCTGCTGCTGCCGCGTTTGATCGCCCATGGCCGTGGCGCCGGTATCGTCAACCTCGGCTCCATCGCCGGCAACTATCCGTATCCGGGCAGCCACATTTACGGCGCGACCAAGGCATTCGTTAAACAATTCTCGCTGAACCTGCGCTGCGACTTGCAGGGCACTGGCGTACGGGTCAGCAACATCGAGCCGGGTCTGTGCGAGAGCGAGTTCTCGCTGGTGCGTTTTGCCGGCGATCAGGAGCGTTACAACGCGACTTACGCCGGTGCCGAGCCGATCCAGCCGCAGGACATCGCCGAGACGATTTTCTGGGTGATGAACGCGCCGGCGCATATCAATATCAACAGCCTTGAGTTGATGCCGGTGAGCCAGACCTGGGCTGGTTTTGCCATTGAGCGTAATAAGGCTTGATACCGCATTGAGGCCATTCGCGAGCAAGCTCGCTCCCACATTGGAATGCATTTCAAAGTGGGAGCGAGCCTGCTCGCGAAGAGGTCAAAACGGCCAAAACATGGCGATAAGGTAAACTCCCCTCGCAACAACCCAACCGCACCCCGCGGTTTTCAAGGTTTTTCGAGGAGTTAAAGTGAGTAACCGAGGTGAGCAGGCACTGCTCAAACAATCGACCATTCTGATGTTGGCTGTGGCGATTGCCGGGATCGTCACCGGTTTTGTTTCTGGTTCGCAATCCATCCTGTTCGATGGTTTTTTCTCGCTGATCGCAACCTTTATCAAGGTCTTGATGCTGATCACCGCCAAGTTGATCGCCAAGGAAAGCAATCACCGTTTCCAGTTCGGCTTCTGGCACCTGGAACCCATGGTGTTGCTGATCGAAGGCAGTTTCCTGCTGCTGATCGCGATCTATGCGTTTCTCAACGGCGTGTTTGGCATCATCAACGGTGGTCGCGAGATCGAACTGGGGTTGGTGATCATCTATGCGGCGGTGTTTACCGTAGTCGAGTTCGCCTATTTTTTCTACGTGCGCCGGCGTAACCGCAAGCTCAAATCCAGCCTGATCCAGTTCGACAACATCAGTTGGCTGGTGGACGCGATGCTGTCCGTGGGCCTGTTGATCAGTTTCCTTGCGGCGCTGCTGCTCAAGTCTCAGGGCTATGGCGAGTGGGCGGCCTACGTCGACCCGTTGATTCTCATTGTGCTGGCGCTGACCATGCTGCCGCCGGCGTTCAAGATCCTCGGCCCGGCGCTACGCGATGTACTCGGTATTGCGCCGGACACGCTGGATGATCAGGTGCGCCAGGTGATGGAGGCGGCAAAGGTCGAGCATGGTTTCGACGACTACGTGTCGTACGTGCAGAAGCACGGACGGGCGCGGTTTATCGAGATTCATGTGGTGTTGCCGGCCGACTATGCGCTGAGCCATGTCGGGCAACTGGATGCCTTGCGCGAAGAGATTTCGTCGAAGCTGGGCAAGGCGGATGCGGCGCGGTGGTTGACCATCAGCTTTACTGGCGACAAGAAGTGGATTGCCTAGCGACCGCATAACGGCTAATCGTCGGATCGCCGCCCGGAGCAGGCTCACTCCCACAGTCGATTTGTGCTGCCCACAAATAGTGTGTTCGGCGCAGTTTCAATGTGGGAGCGAGCCTGCTCGCGAAAGCGATTTATAAATCAGCGAAGATATTCAGCAATGCCGCTATAGCAAGTCGCCAAGTGATACGGGGTGGTCGAAGGCATGTCCTTGCGACTGACTTCACCCAATTCATCCCGGCACTCATACCAGCCACCCGCATGCAGAAACCGCTGCTGCAACGCCTGCAACTGGCGCAGCACCACCGCTTCACTGCCCTGACGCAAGGTCAGCGCACGCAGATATTCAGCCTGCGCCCAGATCCGTTGGGTCGAATCTCGTGGGCGTCCGTCGGTTTCCAGATCAAGCATCGCCCGCACCGCGCCGGATGCCTGCACAACTCCATATTGCTCGGTGAACGCAAACGCCCTATCTAGCGCGGCATGCAGTTTCGAACCACGCAGCAACCCTGACGATTCGAGCAGGAAATACCACTCGAACTGATGCCCCGGCTCGTACCAGTTATCCACAGCACCGAGCGGCTTCTCCATCAACACGCCGTATTGCGGATCGACGAACTGCTTGTGCATGGCTGTGCATAACTCCAGCAGCGCCTTCTGCGTCTGGGCATCTTCGCGCACCGCCAAGGTGGCGAGGAAGGCCTCGGCCAGGTGCATCAACGGGTTCTGCAGTGGCCCGGTTTCGAGGGTGATCCAGTCGCGATTCAGGCACGCTTCGTACAGGCCGTCACCGGTGGCAAAGCGCCGACCAATGATTTCCAGCGCCGCATTCAGGGTCGACTCAACCAGCGGATCGCCGGACTTCGCCCAATAATGTGCGCAGGCGAACAGGATGAAGGCGTGGGTGTAGAGATCCTTGCGCTGATCCAGCGGCTTGCCGTGGGCGTCGATGCTGTAGAACCAGCCGCCATGCTCGGCATCATGGAAGTGCCGTTGCAGCGAACGAAACAGCGCGGCGGCGCGGACATCAGCGTTATCCACAACCCCGATCAGACTGGAAAACAGGTACAGCTGCCGTGCGCAGGCCATTGCGCGATAGCGCTGCGCTGGCAACGGCACATGCGCGGCGTCCAGCGCCTCGTAGGGCAGAGCCAAGTCGGCGTTCCAGCCCGGGCCTTGCCAAAGGGGCACGATCACGTTGACGAAGTGCTGTTGCACAGCGCCGAACAGGGCGGTCAATTCAGGCAGGGCGGTGGAGCGGGAAGCGTGGGGCATGGGCGGACGTCGTCACGGCTGGGGCGATTGCGCGACATGGTAGCAGAGCGGCGGCCTTTAGAGACGCGGTGTCTGTCAGTCCGCCTTCGCGAGCAGGCTCGCTCCCACAGTGGATTTGCAGCGTACACAAAACTGTGAGAGCGAGCCTGCTCGCGAAGAGGTAAGTTCAGACAATACAAACTAGCCCGCGAGCAACCAGGCACCAGTCACCGCCGAAGCCGCGCCTGCCAGTCGCACCAACGGCGCAGCCGCCTGCGGCAGGAAACGCACCACCGCATAACCCGCGGCATGCAACGCAGCCGTCGCCGCAACAAACCCGGCGGCATACGCCCAAGGACTGCTCATCTCCGGCAGCTCCAAGCCATGCGCCACCCCATGGAACAACGCAAACACCGCCGTCGCCACCACCGCCATCAGCAAAGGCGGACGCACCGCCAATGCCACCGCCAGACCCAGCGCCAGCACGGAAGCGGCAATCCCGCCTTCCAGTGCCGGCAATTCCAGCCCTTCAAAACCCAGCATGCCGCCCATCAGCATGGTGCCGACAAACGTGCATGGCAGCGCCCAGCGCGCCGCGCCTTGCTGCTGCGCGGCCCACAAACCAACGGCGAGCATCGCCAACAGATGGTCGAGGCCACCGATGGGGTGGCTGATGCCGGCGATCAAACCGCTGTCGCCGTGCCCCGGGTGAGCGAAGGCCAGTGCCGGGGTCAGCAGCAGCGCCACGGCGCCGAGAATGCGTTTGAGTGTCATGAATAAGCTTCCTTGTTGAAAAGTGAATCAGGCTGCGGTCAGCAGGCCTTGGCGTTCGATGAAGGCGATGATGGCTTCAAGGCCCTGACCGGTTTTCTGGTTGCTGAAGACGAACGGCTTGCCGTTGCGCATGCGTTTTGTGTCGCTGTCCATCATCTCCAGCGAAGCGCCCACCAACGGCGCGAGGTCGATCTTGTTGATCACCAGCAGATCGGATTTGCAGATCCCCGGCCCGCCCTTGCGCGGCAGTTTGTCGCCGGCGGAAACGTCGATCACATAGATGGTCAGGTCAGACAATTCCGGGCTGAAGGTGGCCGAGAGGTTATCGCCGCCGGACTCCACCAGAATCAGATCCAGCCCCGGAAAGCGCCGGTTCAGTTGATCGACCGCTTCAAGGTTGATCGAGGCGTCTTCGCGGATCGCCGTGTGCGGGCAGCCGCCGGTTTCCACGCCGATGATCCGCTCCGGCGCGAGGGCTTCATTGCGCACAAGGAAATCAGCATCTTCGCGGGTGTAAATATCGTTGGTGACCACGGCGAGGTTGTAGCGCTCGCGCAGGGCCAGGCACAGGGCCAGGGTCAACGCGGTTTTGCCGGAACCGACCGGGCCGCCGATGCCGACGCGCAGAGGTTGTGTGTTCATGAATGTTTCTCCTAGGAGCGAAAGAGGCGGCTGTACTGGCGCTCGTGGGCCATGCACGCCAGGGACAGACCGAACGCGGCGCTGCCGATGTGTTCGGGATTGATTCGGGTCGCGTCCTGCTGCGCCTGTTGCAGTAACGGCAGCAATTCGCTGGTCAGGCGCTGGGCGGCTTGCTGGCCCAGCGGCAGGGTTTTCATCAATACGGCGAGCTGGTTTTCCAGCCAGCTCCATAACCAAGCGGCGAGGGCGTCTTGTGGGCTGATGCCCCAAGCGCGCGCGGCCAGCGCCCAGCACAGGGCCAGATGCGGTTCGCTGCATTGTTCGAGAAAACTTCGCGCGGACCCGTCGAGTTCCGGCAAGCCGTTGAGCAATTGCTGCAACGAATAACCCATCTGCCGGCTCTCCAGATGCAACTCGCGGGTCTCGCGGCTGGCGCGATGGCTTTCACAGAGGATCAGCAACTCGCTCCAGTTTTCATCCGCCGCTGCTTGGCAATGCGCAAGCAACAACGGCGCTTCAAAGCGCGACAGATTCAAAAGCAACTGATCGCTGATCCAGCGCCGCGCGCTGTCCGGATTGTTCACGCGGCCGTTATCCACCGCCATTTCCAGGCCTTGCGAATAGCTGTAGCCGCCAATCGGCAATTGCGGACTGGCCAGGCGCAGCAGCGCCCAGGCCGGATTCACAGGCGTACGCCGAACTGATGGAGCTTCGGCGCGTAGTTGAAGTCTTCGTCGCCGTGTCGTGAATGGTGATGGCCGCCGCCATAAGCGCCGTGTTCCGGCTGGAACGGTGCTTCGATGGCTTCGACCTGCGCGCCGAGTTGTTCGAGCATGGCTTTGAGCACGTAATCGTCGAGCAGACGCAGCCAGCCATCGCCGACTTGCAGGGCGACGTGGCGATTGCCCAGGTGATAAGCCGCGCGAGTCAGTTCGAACGCATTGGCGCAGGTGACGTGCAGCAGTTGCTCGGGACGGGCGCAGACGCGGACGATTCGGCCGTCTTCGGCCTGCAGGCATTCGCCGTCAAACAGCGGCGGCTGACCGCGCTCCAAAAACAACCCGACGTCTTCGCCCTCGGCACTGAAACAGCGCAAACGGCTTTTGCTCCGCGCTTCGAAGGTCAGGTGCAACTCGGCGGCCCAGACGGGTTGAGGGTCGATTCTGCGGTGAATCACCAGCATCGGAAAACTTCCAGCAGTGGACAATGATTGGTCTAGAGCAAGGGCCTTGCCAATTGGACGGGATGTAGGAAATCCCTGTCGGAGTGCGCTGGATGTTTCAAGAAGTCGGGTGAATATGGAAGGTTTTGGTGCGTGAAGAATTTTTTATGCACCAAATGGAGGCTGATGCGCCGAACCAAATGTGGGAGCGAGCTCGCTCCCACAGGGGGAATTTGTTGTGTCAGTAATAAGGGGAATTACTCGGTACTGCCTAGCCCTTGCCAATGCTTGAGGCCAATAAAGATAAAGCGCAGTTGCTGGGTGATCTTCGCCTGCGGCGTCAGATGCTCCGGCAGCGCTTCAGCGGGCGGATCGATGATGTCGGGGAGGGTGGCGAACACCGATTTGACGATCAGGTCAGCCATCACGCTCAGGCCGTCGGCATCCAGGTGCTGCAGCTTGGGCATCATCGTCAGGTCGGACGCCAGGTCGGAGCTGATGTTTTCGCGCAGTCGCCCGATTGCCTGACGCACCCGCAGCGAGCCGCCGTACTGCTCGCGAGCGAGAAACAGGAATTGCGAACGATTGGCGCTGACCACATCCAGAAAAATCCGCACTGACGCATCGATGATGCCGCCCATGACGAATTCGTTGTGCCGCACCAAGCGGATGGTTTCGCGAAAGGTCTGGCCGACTTCACTGACCAGCACCAGGCCCAGCTCATCCATATCGGCAAAGTGACGGTAGAAACCAGTGGGCACGATGCCGGCGGTTTTCGACACTTCGCGCAGGCTCAGGCTGCCGAATCCTCGGCCGCTTTCCATCAGGTGGCGGGCAGCGTCCATCAGGGCGTTGCGGGTCTGTTGCTTCTGTTCGGCGCGGGGCAGCATCGCAGGAAGTGTTCTTCGGCAGGACAAGCGCCGCACTCTAGCAAATCGGCTTTGTCGGCGTCGAACGGGAGGGCATGCAGCGAGGATTTCAGAGGGGCAGAAAAGTCAAAAGCCCAATCCGGGGATTGGGCTTTTTTTCGAGGCCGCCATGGGCTTAGCTCAATTTGCTGTTGCGTTCGATTACACGGTCACCACCACCTTCGGCAAGGGTTTGGCCTTGTGGGGTGCGGTCGCTGCCGTCAGAAGCCAGGGTTTGACCTTGTGGAGTGCGGTCGCTGCCATCGGATGCGAGGGTCTGGCCTTGTGGCGTGCGGTCGCTACCGTCGGACGCCAGGGTCTGGCCTTGTGGGGTGCGATCGGAACCGTCTTGAACCAGACCTTTCTCTTCGAGGCGATCACGGCCACCTTCGGCTACGGTTTGGCCTTGTGGCGTCTTGTCATAGCCGTCTTGCACCAGACCTTTTTCTTCCAGACGATTCCGGCCGTTTTCAGCCAGAGTCTGACCTTGTGGAGTGCGGTCGCTGCCGTCGGAAGCTACGGTTTGGCTGAATACCGAGTGGCTGGATTTCACTTGCGGAGTGGCTTGTTCAGCAGCCGGCAGGGCAAATGCAGTACTGGCTAGCATTGAAAGGGTAAGGCTGAGCAGTAATTGGCGTTTCATGATGGGATGCTCCTTGGGAGGGCGATAAAGTGGGTACGAGGGCAATGCTACTCTCGATAAGTCGATATAAAAGTTCATAAACGCAATGGTAATAATCAACAGAATTGATTGTTCTGTCGGGAGGCTCTAGGTCGCGGCTTTCCGGGCGACGGTTTTGCACCGTGGTGGGTATTTTCGACTCACTCGCGCCTCGCAAATGTGCGGGCCGCGGTAACGCTGTTCGACTGATCGGTCAGATTTCACCCGGATTTTTGCGCCTTAATCGGACTTTCGATTAAACCTGCGGGCCGTTTGCCAGTCACAGAATTCATAGGGGCCGCATTGGCCCGCCGTTTCAGCCGTTCGCCGCGATATTGGCTGGCGGTCGTGATCAGGAGCTTTGTGCATGACGCGCACTGGAAAAATCTTCAGCTGGACCTTCGCCATCCTCGTGCTGCTACTGGCCGTGCTGGTATTGATCATCGTGTTCTTCGACTGGAACCGGATCAAACCGCCGCTCAACGCCAAAGTCTCCGAAGAGTTGCATCGACCGTTTGCCATCAATGGCAACCTCGCGGTGATCTGGCAGCGTGAGCCGGACGAAGGCGGCTGGCGGGCGTGGGTGCCGTGGCCGCATGTGGTCGCCGAGGACCTGAGCCTGGGCAACCCGGACTGGTCGAAGAAACCGCAGATGGTCACGCTCAAACGTGTCGAGTTGCGCATTTCGCCGTTGGCCTTGCTCGCGCAACGGGTGGTGATTCCGCGCATTGACCTGACCGAACCGAACGCCGACCTGCAACGTCTGGCCGATGGCCGCGCGAACTGGACGTTCAAATTCGATCCGAAAGACCCGAATGCCGAACCGTCGAACTGGGTGGTCGACATCGGCGCCATCGGTTTCGACAAGGGCCACGTCACCCTCGACGATCAAACTCTCAAAACCAATCTGGATGTATTGATCGATCCGCTGGGCAAGCCTATTCCTTACAGCGACATCGTCGGCGCCAAAGCGGCGAAAACCGCGCAGGACAAGGGCGGTGCGCCGCAGGATTATGCGTTTGCCCTGAAGGTCAAAGGCCAATATCACGCGCAGAACCTTACCGGTCAGGGCAAGATCGGCGGCTTGCTGGCATTGCAGGACGCGAGCAAACCCTTCCCGTTGCAGGCGCAGGCAAAAATCGGCGACACCAGCATCGAACTGGCCGGCACGCTGACTGATCCGTTGAACCTTGGCGCCCTCGATCTGCGCCTGAAACTGGCCGGCGCCAGCCTCGGCAATCTCTACCCGCTGACCGGTGTGACGCTGCCGGACACGCCGCCGTATTCCACCGACGGTCACCTGATCGCCAAGCTGCATGACGCCGGCGGGGCGAAATTCACCTATGAGCAATTCAACGGCAAGATCGGCAGCAGTGACATTCATGGTGACCTGACCTTCGTCGCCAGCCAGCCACGGCCAAAACTCAGCGGCGCGCTGCTCTCGAACCAACTGCTGTTCGCTGACCTCGCACCGCTGATCGGCGCCGACTCCAATGACAAGCAAAAGGCTCGCGGCGGCGAGAGCAAGCAGCCGGCGGACAAAGTGCTGCCCGTGGAAGAATTCAAAACCGACCGCTGGCGCACGATGGACGCCGACGTCGAATTCACCGGCAAGCGCATCGTGCACAGCGAGAAGCTGCCGTTCACCGACCTTTATACCCATCTGAAACTCAACGACGGCGAACTGAGCCTGGAGCCGCTGCGCTTCGGCGTGGCCGGTGGCAACCTTGATGCGCAGATCCGCCTCAACGGCCGTACCGAACCGCTGGAAGGCCGGGCCAAACTGACTGCGCGGCGGTTCAAGCTCAAAGAGTTGTTCCCGACTTTTGAACCGATGAAAACCAGTTTCGGTGAGCTTAATGGCGACGCGGATATCAGCGGTCGCGGCAACTCAGTGGCGAAGCTGCTGGGCGGGGCCAACGGCAAACTGAAGATGTTGATCAATGACGGCGCTATCAGCCGCGAGCTAATGGAACTGGCTGGGCTCAACGTCGGTAACTACGTGGTCGGCAAGATTTTTGGCGACAAGGAAGTGAAGATCAATTGCGCCGCCGCTGACTTCGACATCAAGACCGGTCTGGCGACCACGCAGCTGTTTGTCTTCGATACCGAGAACGCGATCATCTACATCGACGGCACGGCGAACATGGCCACCGAGCAGCTGGATCTGACGGTGACGCCGGAATCGAAAGGCTGGCGTCTGATCTCCCTGCGCTCGCCGCTGTACGTGCGCGGCAAGTTCATCAAGCCGGATGCGGGCGTGAAGGCCGTGCCGTTGATGCTGCGCGGGGCGGGGATGGTTGCATTGGGCGTGATCGCTGCGCCGGCGGCGGGGTTGTTGGCGCTGGTGGCGCCGAGTGGCGGTGAGCCGAATCAGTGTGCGCCGTTGCTGGAGCAGATGAAGGCGGGCAAGGCGCCGGTTACCGTCAGACCGACTAAATAATCGGTCCCCGTTAGGGCCCCTTCGCGAGCAGGCTCGCTCCCACATTGAAATGCATCCCAATGTGGGAGCGAGCTTGCTCGCGAAGGCGGTTACCGATCGTTCCCACGCTCTGCGTGGGAATGCCTCAACGGACGCTCCGCGTTCGGCATAAAAAAGGCACGCAGAGCGTGCCGGGCTGCATTCCCACGCAGAGCGTGGGAACGATCAGTCATCAGGTATCAGAGGTCGTTCAGGATGTCAGCCATGTCATCGGCATGCTCTTCTTCCTGCGCGAGAATATCTTCGAAGATCCGCCGGGTTGTCGGGTCTTTCTCACCGATGTACTGGATGATTTCACGATAACTGTCGATGGCGATCCGCTCGGCCACCAAGTCTTCGTAGACCATCTCTTTGAGGGTATTCCCGGCCACGTATTGCGCGTGGGACATTTTCGACAGCAGGTCGGGATTGAATTCCGGCTCACCACCCAATTGCACGATGCGCTCGGCCAGACGGTCGGCGTGCTCGGCTTCCTGTTTGGCATGTTCGAGGAACTCTTCAGCGGCGACGTGGGCTTTTACGCCATTGGCCATGAAGTAGTGGCGCTTGTAGCGCAACACGCAGACCAGTTCGGTGGCCAGCGATTCGTTGAGCAAGCGCAGCACCTCTTCACGGTTGGCGCTGTAGCCCTCGGTGACGGCGCCGTTTTCGACGTGTTGGCGCGCACGATCGCGCAGTGTTTGGACATCTGACAGATGCAGGTCGTCGCTCATTTCAATCTCCTGGAGGCTAATCCGATGGGCGCCACGTTCTGCGGCCGTGGTCGCTACCCAAGTTGTGAGTCATGCGCGAAGCAAAAAGTTTTATCGGTTTTGCGCGACCCCGTTGCGTGCCGCCAAAGGGCGGTTTCACTGGGGCGGTGGCGGGGCCGGAGGGCCTGAAGTAGGCTGATGGTTGAGTTGTCATCATCAGGGAGGAGGCTTGGCGGGCGTTTTGCACGCCTTGTCTCCACTCACCGACCACAAGGATGTTTGCCCATGTCGACGCGTTATCCACTCGTTCTGGTGCCGGGCATGCTCGGGTTTATCCGGCTGGTGCTCTATCCGTATTGGTACGGGATCATCAAGGCATTGCGCCGTGGTGGTGCAACGGTGATCGCGGTGCAGGTTTCCCCGCTTAACTCGACCGAAGTGCGCGGCGAGCAGTTGCTGGCGCAGATCGATGAGATCTTGCGTGAGACTGGCGCAGCCAAGGTCAACCTGTTCGGCCACAGTCAGGGTTCATTGACGGCGCGCTATGCGGCGGCAAAACGGCCGGACCTGGTCGCCTCGGTGACGTCAGTGGCCGGCCCTAATCATGGATCGGAACTCGCCGACTATCTGCAAAAACACTATCCGGCAAACAGCGCCAAGGGCCGTCTGCTTGAGGCGTTGCTGCGTTTCGTCGGATGGCTGATGGCGTTGCTCGAGACCGGTTATCACGGGCCGAAATTGCCGGTGGATATTCACGCGTCGCACCAGTCGCTGACGACCGAGGGCGTCGCGCTGTTCAATCAGCGTTATCCACAGGGCCTGCCGGAAACCTGGGGCGGGCATGGGCCGGAAGAGGTCAACGGCGTGCGTTATTACTCGTGGTCGGGGACATTGCAGCCGGGCAAGACCGATCGTGGCGGCAATCTGTTTGACGGGACCA
The DNA here is from genome assembly GCF_050586545.1 of Pseudomonas sp. WC2. Classification (NCBI taxonomy): domain Bacteria; kingdom Pseudomonadati; phylum Pseudomonadota; class Gammaproteobacteria; order Pseudomonadales; family Pseudomonadaceae; genus Pseudomonas; species Pseudomonas sp. WC2. The sequence continues at coordinate 93,191 of NZ_JBOBDR010000012.1, forward strand.
ATCGAAGTTGCCGGTTGTTCGCGAAAACCTTCGTGCGCGAGCCGGGGCAGTGTGACGGCATGGTCGGACGCTACAGCTCGCACTTGGGCACGGTGATTGGCGATGACTATCCGCTGGATCACTTCGACATTGTTAACCAGTCGCTGGGGCTGGTGGGCAAAGGTGCGGATCCGGTGCGGCTGTTTGTCGAGCATGCGGCGCGGCTTGAGGCTGCGGGCCTTTAGGATCAAAAGATCGCAGCCATCAGGCAACGCTGATTCGGCGACCCAACACGGTGGTCCAACGCTCGGAGAGAATCACCCCGCCCAACGTCAACAACCCGCCCACCAGGTGATACATCGCCAACTGCTCCTTCAACACCACCGCGGCGATCAGCGCGGTAATCAGCGGCAGCAGATTGAAAAACAACGTCGTCCGGCTCGGCCCCAAGCGCTGCACCGCCTGCATCCACGCCAGCGGCGCAACCATCGAGGCCAACAGGCACGCATACAACACCAGCGGAATGTTCTGCACGGTCAAACCGGTTTTCGGCGAAGCGGCGTACAGCGGAAACAATACGACAATCGCCACCAGCACCTGCAAATACAACAACACCAGCGGCGGCAAGCGCAGCTGCCATTTCTTCAGCAACGTGCTGTAAATCGCATAGGCGAGGGTCGCGATCAACATCATCGCGTCGCCCATGTTCACCCCGTGTTGCAACAGTGCGCCGAGGCTGCCGGATGACACCACCACCAGCACGCCGGCGAACGACAGCACCGCACCCACCAGCGCGCCAGCCGTCAGACGCTGGCCGAGGCTGATGATCGCCATCGTCAGCGACATCAACGGCATCAGCGACAGAATGATGCCCATGTTGGTTGCCGTGGTCAGGGTGGCGGCGAAGTAAGCGAGGCTCTGATACACCGCCATGCCGAGCACGCCGAGGACGAAAATCTTGCCGAGGTTCGGGCGAATCTGTGGCCAGTGCGCGATCACCGCTTTGAGCATGAATGGCGTGAACAGCAACCCGGCGAGCAGCCAGCGATAGAAACCGATCTCAGCGGGGAAAATCGCCCCGACCGCCAGTTTGTTGATCACGGTATTGCCGGCCCAGATAAAAATCGCCAGCAGTGGAAACGCGTATTGCATGAGTTGAAACCAGTACGTTGATGAAGCGCAATTATCCCTTGTCTGGATGCAGGCCTATACTTCGAACCAGACAACCTGCCTCTGAAACCGGACAGCATGAACAGTAAACACATCGATCTGCTGGATTTCAGCGAGCTGCCGTCGGCGGTGTATTTCCGCTACGCCGATTTCAACGCCCATGAATTCGCCGCACCACACCGTCATCCGTGGGGCACGCTGGAATACGCGGCGCACGGCGTGCTGCACATGGACGTCGACGGTAGTCGTTTTATGTCGCCGCCGCAGTATGCGGTGTGGGTGCCGCCGCAGGTCGAGCACAGTTTTTACAGCCATCAACCGGTCAACTATCGCGCGGTGTGCCTGGATCCCAAGGTCTGCGCGGACTTGCCCCGGCGCGCTTGCACGTTGGCGATCAGCGACATCCTCAAGGCGATTCTCAAGGACTTCGCCGCCCGCGACGTGAAGATCCCTGAACTCGACGCCGATCAGCGATTGGCGCAGGTGTTGGTCGATCAACTGCAACAGGCTCCGGTGCACGAGTGTTATCTGCCCTACGCGAGTCATCCAGGTTTGCTGGCGATTCTCGAAGCCTTGCAGGCCGAGCCCGGCAACAATCAGCCGCTGGCACACTGGGCGCTGCAAGTGCATGTCAGCGAGCGCACGCTGGCGCGGCAATTCGTCCGTGAACTGGGAATGAGTTTCGGCGAATGGCGCCAGCGTCTGCGTTATCTGGCCGCGATCGAAGCGCTGGAGACGTCGCGCAGCGTGCAGGAAATTGCCTTCGACCTCGGTTACAGCAGCGGCTCGGCGTTCATCGCCATGTTCGCCCGTCAGGCGGGCTGTGCGCCGGAGCAGTATCGCCGTAGCCATCTGGAGGGCAGGAAGGTGTAACAAGCTTTGACTACACTTCGGCAGAGGCCGCCCCCATCGGTGCGGCGACAAGGAGAAAACTCCATGAAGATGTTGCGTGTGCCTTTGTTGATGATTGGTTTGCTCCTGTGTTCCCAGGGTTTCGCCGCCACGGCGCAACAGAACAAAATGACCACCTGCAATGCCGATGCGACCGCCAAGAGTCTGAAAGGCGATGAGCGTAAAACCTTCATGAGCACCTGCCTCAAGGCAACGCCGGCCGCCAACGACGGCAAGACTCTGACCCCGCAGCAGGAAAAAATGAAGACCTGCAATGCCGACGCGAAAACCAAAGCGCTGACCGGCGATGCGCGCAAGACCTTCATGAGTGATTGCCTGAAGAAAAAGTGATCATCTGAATCCGTGGCGGTTGGGCTGGCCTCTTCGCGGGCAAGCCCGCTCCCACAGGGATTTCGGCTGTTCCCTGAATGTGTGTTCAACGCTTAACCTGTTGGAGCTGGCTTGCCAGCGATGAGGCCCGATGGGGCGAACCGCATATACCTAGTGCTCACCCCGGAACGCTGGCAGACTGCCAATCCTTTTACGCCGTTCGTTTTGAGGCTGTATGCCAACGTTTTCTGAGCGTCATGTAGTGTTCTGGGTCAGTTGCATCATTATTTTCGGCGGTTTGCTGCTGGTGCTGCCGCTGCGCTTGCTGCCGAGCCTGCTGGCCGGGTTGCTGGTGTTCGAGCTGGTCAACATGCTCACCCCACAGTTGCAGCGGCTGATCGAAGGCCGCCGCGCGCGTTGGCTGGCGGTGGCGTTGCTGGGTACGTTGGTGGTCAGTGTGCTGGCGTTGCTCTTTGCTGGCGCGATCAGTTTTCTCTTGCACGAAGCGGAAAACCCCGGCGCCTCACTCGATAAATTCATGGGCGTGGTTGATCGCGCGCGTGGGCAACTGCCGCCATTCATCGATGCTTATCTACCGGCCAGTGCGGGTGAATTTCGCGTGGCGATAGGCGAATGGCTGAGCAAGCATCTCTCCGAGCTGCAACTGGTCGGCAAAGACGCCGCGCACATGTTCGTGACGCTGCTGATCGGCATGGTGCTCGGCGCGATCATCGCCCTGCAGCGCGTCCCCGACCTGACTAAACGCAAACCGCTGGCGGCGGCGCTGTTCGACCGTCTGCACCTGTTGGTTCAAGCGTTTCGCAATATCGTCTTCGCGCAGATCAAGATCGCCTTGCTCAACACCTTCTTCACGGGGATCTTCCTCGCGGTGATCCTGCCGATGTTCGGCGTCAAGCTGCCACTGACCAAAACCCTGATCGTGCTGACCTTCCTGCTCGGTCTGCTGCCGGTGATCGGCAATCTGATTTCCAACACGCTGATCACCATCGTCGGTCTGTCGCTGTCGATCTGGGTGGCGGTCGCGGCGCTGGGTTATCTGATCGTTATCCACAAGCTCGAGTACTTCCTCAACGCGCGGATTGTCGGCGGGCAGATCAGTGCCAAGTCGTGGGAGTTGCTCTTGGCGATGCTGGTGTTCGAGGCGGCGTTCGGATTGCCGGGGGTGGTGGCGGGGCCGATTTATTATGCGTATTTGAAGAGTGAGTTGAAGCTGGGCGGGATGGTTTGATCGATGCCTTGTAGCGCCTGAACGGGCATCTTCGCGAGCAGGCTCGCTCCCACATTTTGATCACATTCCTTCAGTTGGAATGCAATCCCATGTGGGAGCGAGCCTGCTCGCGAAGGGCGCGCCGCCGATTCTGGATCAGGCCATCGAACCGTAGCGCTTCATCGCTTCAATCGCCAAACCGCTGCCAATGCTGCCAAAGATATTCCCTTCGACATGCCGCGCATTCGGCAGCATCGCCGAGACGCTGTTGCGCAGCGCCGGAATCCCGCTCGAACCGCCGGTGAAGAACACCGTATCGACCTGATCCACCGCCACGCCGGCATCGTTCAACAGCTGCGTAACACTGCCGCGCACGCGCTCGAGCAGTGCATCGATCGCCGATTCGAACAGCGCGCGGCTCAGCTCCACGCTCAGCCCGGCCTCGATCCGGTCCAGCGGCACATGGCGGCTATCGGTGTGGGTCAGCTGGATCTTGGTTTCCTCGACTTCCATCGCGAGCCAGTGACCGGCGCGCTGTTCGATCAACTTGAACAGGCGGTCGATGCCGCCGGTGTCTTCGATGTCGTAGCGCATGCTGCCCAGCGCCAGGCTGGATTTCTGCGAGTACACCGAGTTGATCGTGTGCCAGGTCGCCAGGTTCATGTGGTGGCTGGTCGGCATGTACGCGCCGCTCTTCATGCGGCTGCCGTAGCCGAACAGCGGCATCAGGCCTTGCAGGCTTAACTGTTTGTCGAAGTCGGTCCCGCCGATGTGCACACCGCCGGTGGCGAGGATGTCATCGTGACGGTTGTCCAGACCACGCCGCTCCGGCGACAGGCGCACCAGCGAGAAGTCCGAAGTACCACCACCGATGTCGACAATCAGCACCAGCTCTTCTTTCTCGATGGTCGACTCGTAGTCGAAGGCCGCCGCAATCGGCTCGTACTGAAAGGAGACTTCCTTGAAGCCGATCTTCCTGGCTACGTCGACCAAAGTGTCTTCAGCTTCCTGATCCGCCAGCGGATCGTCATCGACGAAGAACACCGGGCGACCGAGCACGACTTGCTCGAATTCCCGACCGGCGGCGCTCTCGGCGCGGGTTTTCAGCTGACCGATGAACAGGCCGAGCAAGTCCTTGAACGGCATCGCCGTGCCAAGAACACTGGTGTCGTGCTTGATCAGTTTGGAACCGAGCAGGCTTTTCAGCGAGCGCATCAGCCGGCCTTCGTAGCCTTCCAGGTACTCGTGCAGCGCCAGACGACCGTACACCGGACGGCGTTCCTCGATGTTGAAGAAGACCACCGACGGCAGAGTGATCTTGTCGTCTTCCAGCGCGATCATCGTGTCCATGCCGGGGCGCAGCCAGCCGACGGTGGAGTTGGACGTGCCGAAGTCGATGCCGCAGGCACGGGCTGGAGAGGCGTCTTTCATGTCTTTCGGTTCCGGTCAAAAAAACGGCCGCGCAGTGTATGTCAGTGCGCGCCAGAATCGAAGGCCGGTCATCTGCTATTTCACGACTAAACTGCCTTGAAACCTCAAGCTTTGCCCCAAACTTGCTGGCATGGGCCGGCAGAACCACCGGCGGTCGCAAGAACCGTCGTCTACTGCCGATAAACTTCTGCAGCGCCACCCGGTCACAACCTTGAGATCGGTCAACCTGGCACGCGCGAATCGGCGCATGCTGGCATCGGCGCGAAATCGATAACGGATGGTGATTCCTTCAATGGACTTCAAAGACTATTACAAGATACTCGGCGTGGAGCCGACAGCGGACGACAAGGCAATCAAGGCTGCCTATCGCAAGCTGGCGCGCAAATACCACCCCGATGTCAGCAAGGAAAAAGACGCCGAGTCCAAATTCAAGGACGCGTCGGAAGCCTATGAAGCGCTGAAAAGCGCCGACAAACGTGCTGAATACGACGAGCTGCGTCGTTATGGCCAGCACGGTCAGCCATTTCAAGGGCCACCAGGCTGGCAGAGCCGTGGCGGCTTTGGTGGCGGCGGTGGTGACACCGGCGACTTCTCGGACTTCTTCAGTTCGATCTTCGGCAATCGCGGCCCCGGTTTCGGTGGCGGTGACGGTCGGCAACAACGCAGTGCAGGGCGCCGAGGGCAAGACGTGGAAATGGAACTGCCGATCTTCCTCGAGGAAACCCTCTCGAACGAATCGAAGAAAGTCACCTTCCAGGTGCCGCAATACAACGCCAACGGCCAGCACGTCAGCAACACCAGCAAGAGCCTGAACGTGAAGATCCCGGCGGGCGTGACCGACGGCGAGCGCATCCGCCTCAAAGGCCAGGGCGCACCGGGCGTTGGTGGCGGGGCGAATGGCGATCTGTACCTGACCATTCGGTTCGCGCCGCATCCGAAATTCGATGTTGAAGGTGAAAACCTCATCATCACCTTGCCGCTGGCTCCGTGGGAGCTTGCGCTGGGAGCTGAAGTGGCCGTGCCGACCCTGACCGGCAAGATCAACCTCAAGGTACCGGCCGGTAGCCAGAATGGCCAACGCATGCGCGCCAAAGGTCATGGCTTGAAAAACAAGGCCGGTGAGCGCGGTTATCTGTTCGTTCAGCTCAAAGCCGTGATGCCGAAAACCTCGGACGACGAGGTCAAGGCGCTGTGGCAGGAACTGGCGAAGAAAGCCGCCTTCAACCCGCGCGAGAACTTCTGAACCCGACGACGGAGTAGCCCATCATGAGCAGCCCCCTGATCGTTCAACTGGACCTGGCAGAATTCTGTGAGGCGGCCGATTTGTCGGACGTCTACGTGATCGAAATCGTCGAACACGGCATCCTCGAACCTCAGGGCGCGCAGCCCCGGGAATGGCGTTTCACCGATTACGAGTTGGCCCTGGCCAAGCGTGCGGCGAAGTTGCGCCGGGATCTGGAGCTGGAGTGGGAAGGGGTTGCGCTGGCGCTGGATCTGCTGGAAGAGGTGCGCGAGTTACGCGCCGAGAACCGAATGTTGCGCCAGCGCTTGGGGCGGTTGGTGGTGGAGTAGATAGCCTGAAGGCTTTGTGCGGGCTGATCTGGCCCTATCGTCGGAACGCCGCCCGGAGACGATGAACGATGACGCGGTGTAACTGATAGACAAGCAAAAGGCCCCGAAGGGCCTTTTTTTGTGTTCAGAACAGGAAGTACCGTTGCGCCATCGGCAATGTTTCCGCCGGCTCACACCAGAGCAACACACCGTCAGCCTTGACCTGATAGGTCTGCGGATCGACATCGATGTTCGGCAGATAGTCGTTGTGAATCAGGTCGGTTTTCTGCACATCACGACAGCCCTTCACCACGGCGATTTTCTTCTTCAACCCCAACGCCTCCGGCAATCCGGCTTCCTGCGCCGCCTGACTGATAAAGGTCAGGCTGGTGGCGTGCAGCGAGCCGCCATAGCTGGCGAACATCGGGCGGTAGTGCACCGGTTGCGGGGTTGGAATCGAAGCATTGGCGTCGCCCATCAGGCTTGCGGCAATCGCGCCACCCTTGAGAATCAGCGTCGGTTTCACGCCGAAAAACGCCGGACGCCAGAGCACCAGATCGGCCCACTTGCCGACTTCTACCGAGCCGACTTCATGGCTGATGCCGTGGGTGATCGCCGGGTTGATCGTGTACTTGGCGATGTAGCGTTTGGCGCGGAAGTTGTCGTTGCCTGCGCTATCCTGCGGCAGCGGGCCGCGCTGCTTTTTCATCTTGTCGGCGGTCTGCCAGGTGCGCGTGATGACTTCGCCGACGCGACCCATGGCCTGGCTGTCGGAGCTGATCATCGAGAACGCGCCGAGGTCGTGGAGAATGTCTTCGGCGGCAATCGTTTCGCGGCGGATGCGGCTCTCGGCGAACGCGACGTCTTCGGCGATGCTCGGGTCGAGGTGGTGGCAGACCATCAGCATGTCGAGGTGTTCGTCGATGGTGTTGCGGGTGAACGGCCGGGTCGGGTTGGTCGAACTCGGCAGCACGTTGGGGAAGCCGCAGGCCTTGATGATGTCCGGTGCGTGACCGCCGCCGGCACCTTCGGTGTGATAGGTGTGAATGGTGCGACCCTTGAACGCGCCGAGGGTGGTTTCGACGAAACCGGATTCGTTGAGCGTGTCGGTATGGATCGCCACCTGCACGTCGAACTGATCGGCGACGCTCAGGCAGTTGTCGATGCTCGCCGGGGTGGTGCCCCAGTCCTCGTGCAACTTGAGGCCGATGGCGCCGGCCCTGACCTGTTCGATCAGCGGCTCCGGCAGGCTGGCGTTGCCCTTGCCGGTGAGGCCGATGTTCATCGGGAAAGCATCGGCGGCCTGAAGCATGCGCGCCAGGTGCCACGGACCCGAAGTGCACGTCGTGGCGTTGGTGCCAGTGGCCGGGCCGGTGCCGCCGCCGATCATGGTGGTGACGCCGCTCATCAGCGCCTCTTCGATCTGCTGCGGGCAGATGAAGTGAATGTGCGTGTCGATGCCGCCAGCGGTGAGAATCATGCCTTCACCAGCGATCACTTCGGTGCCGGCGCCGATGGCGATGGTCACGTTGGGCTGCACGTCGGGATTGCCAGCCTTGCCAATCGCGGCGATGCGCCCGTCCTTGAGGCCGACGTCAGCTTTGACGATGCCCCAGTGGTCGATGATCAGCGCGTTGGTGATCAGCGTGTCGACGACTTCAGCCGCCAACAGTTGGCTCTGGCCCTGGCCGTCACGGATGACTTTGCCGCCACCGAATTTCACTTCTTCGCCGTAGGTGGTGAAGTCTTTTTCGACTTCGATCCATAGTTCGGTGTCGGCCAGGCGCACCTTGTCGCCGACGGTGGGGCCGAACATGTCGGCGTAGGCTTGTCTGGAGATTTTCATGTGTCTGCCTTAGTTGATCGTTCCCACGCTCTGCGTGGGAATGCCGCCATGGACGCTCTGCGTCCGCCGTTATGTGACGCGCAGCGTCACGGGATGCATTCCCCCGCGGAGGGTTCGACGCCTCGACGTGGGAACGATCAGTCAGTCGAGGTTGCCCATGATTCGTCCGGCAAACCCGAACACCCGCCGGTGCCCGGCGTAATCCACGAGTTCCACCTCACGGCTCTGCCCCGGCTCAAAACGCACCGCGGTGCCCGCCGGAATATTGAGGCGCATGCCCCGACTCGCGGCGCGATCAAAGGTCAGCGCGTCGTTGGTTTCGAAAAAGTGATAGTGCGAACCGACTTGAATCGGCCGGTCGCCGCTGTTGGCGACTTTCAGGCTGACGGTGCGGCGGCCGACGTTGAGTTCGATGTCGCCGGGCTGGATCTGGTACTCGCCAGGAATCATCACTGGGCTCCTTGCAGAATCTTGTAATAGAGGGCGGTCGGGCGGTAGGTGCCGTTCGGGTCGCAGGCGTAATCGGGAATGGCGCCTGCGCGGGTGTAGCCCAAGGCCTTGTAGAAATCTTCAGCTGGCGAACCCGCTTCGGTGTCGAGGTAGAGCATGCCGCGCTTGTGATGGCGCGCTTGCAGCTCCAGCGCGCTCATCAATTGCTGACCGAGCCCGCGTCGACGGGCGTGTTCACGCACCAGCAGTTTCTGCACTTCGGCGCGGTTGAGGCCATTGGCTTTCTGGCACAAACCCAATTGCACACTGGCCAACACTTGCTCGTCCTTGACCACCACCCACAGCAGCACGCTGCCTTTGTTGACGTTGTCCTGAACGTCGTCGAAATAGGCGTGAGCCTGAGCCGCATCGAGGTCGGCCATGAAGCCGACGCTGGCGCCATAACCCACTGCGTCGAGCAACAGGTCAATCAGGCCCTGACGATAATGGGCAAAACTTTCAGCGTTGACGCGGCGCAGTTGGGCGGCGTTCATCGGTGTCACTCCTTGATGGTTTCAGGCGGCTCCGCGCCAGGATTGAGGGGCAGCTGCATGAAAGTCAGGTCGAGCCAGCGGCCGAATTTGGTGCCGACCTGCGGCATCTGCCCGGTGATGCTGAAACCCGCGCGCTCGTGCAGGCGAATCGAGGCGGCGTTACCACTTTCGATGGCGGCAACCATGACATGCTTGCCACAGGTCTTCGCCCGTTCGATCAGCGCCGTCATCAGTTGCGGGCCGAGACCGTTGCCACGTTGATCGCTGCGCACATACACCGAGTGTTCGACGGTGTGGCGGAAACCGTCGAAGGGCCGCCAGTCACCGAACGAAGCGTAGCCGAGCACAGTGTTGTCGGCGTCGACGATCACCAGAATCGGATAGGCCTGGGCCTGACGCGCGCTGAACCACGCCTGACGGTTGCCGAGGTCGACGGCCTGTTCATTCCAGATCGCCGTGGTGTTGAGTACCGCGTCGTTGTAGATATCGCGGATCGCCGGCAGGTCGGCGTGAATCGCATCGCGAATGGAGTAAGTCATGGCGCGGCCTCAGACGATCGGTTGGTGGACGGTGACCAGTTTGGTGCCGTCGGGGAACGTCGCTTCGACCTGAATCTCCGGGATCATTTCCGGAATGCCTTCCATCACTTGTTCGCGGCTGAGCAGGGTGGTGCCGAAGTGCATCAGCTCGGCCACGGTCTGGCCGTCACGCGCGCCTTCGAGCAGCGCTGCAGAGATGTAGGCCATGGCTTCCGGGTAATTGAGTTTCACGCCGCGGGCCAAACGCCGCTCGGCGACGAGGCCGGCGGTGAAGATCAGCAGCTTGTCTTTTTCGCGTGGGGTCAGGTCCATTGTGGGGTTCCATCAGGGCAGTTTTGTGAGGTTCTTGCGGGCGTGGGGTGCCAGTTGGAGCAGCCCCTCACCCTAGCCCTCTCCCCGAGGAGAGGGGACTGATCTCGGTTGTTTTCCAAGGCCGGTTCAGTCAGCGGTATTCGTTCAGGCAGTTAAATTAATTTCAAACCACTCGGTCTGGCTCCCTCTCCCTCCGGGAGAGGGCGGGGGGTGGGGATCGCTTTCAGGTGCTCCATATTCTTGGTGACACCGCCTCGCGATCCAGAAGCACCGGGCGTAGCAAGCGCCATAAATCGATGAGCCATGCGCGGGCGAGCAGCGCTTCAGACGCCAGACAACGAGCCACCAAAAGGTCGGGCAACTGGGTCAAATCCCCGCGCACTTGGTGATCCAGCGAGCGGCAACGCTCCAGCAGCTCGGCATCAATCTCACCCGTGACCAGCAACGTCGCAAACACCGGATTGCCATCCAGGCCGATCGGCGAATCAAGCAAACCGTCATCACCGACAATGCGCTGACGTTCATGCCAGAGCAATTGACCGTCGCGTCGAATATCCAGATGCGCCTGGAAATGCCCACGATCAAACCGCTCGCCACTGGCCGGACGACCCAGCGCCACCACGTCCCAGTAGAACAACCGCGCATCGCCTTCAAGATCAATCGACGTGGTCAGCTCAGCCTGGGCGGCGCTGTAGACGATGGTTTCCTGCGGCAGCCATTCCAGCGTCGCGCGGGCCGCCACTTTCAAGTCGAGTTGCTGATAAGCCGGCCCACCGGCGCGATACCACTTGGCCGCGCCGGGGCTGGTGATCTGCGCCCAGGCGCCTGGTTCGACGCGAGCACTGATGTCCAGCCGATCACCGCCGGCAATCCCGCCCGGCGGGTGGACGATGATGTGCTGGCAGACTTCAGGCCCTTCGGCGTACAGGTGCTTTTGCACGCGCAGCGGGCCGAGGTGGCGGCGCATGACCGGGCGCGTACAGTCGCCGAAACGGGCGTAAGCGAGTTCCAGCTCGGCGTGCCAGCTCGGGGTAAACAGGGCAGGTGCAACAGTCGAATTCATGGTGTGTAATTATCGTTAGGAAGCTACAGATTAGTTCGTTGTACTAGATCGTTACCAGCCCGCGTACACCCTCGGCCTCCATATTTTCCCCACGACCCTGCTGGACGATCTCGCCCCGGGACATCACCAGGTACTGATCGGCGAGTTCCGCGGCGAAATCGTAGAACTGCTCGACCAGCAGAATCGCCATGTCACCGCGTTCCGCGAGTTTCTTGATCACCGCGCCGATCTCCTTGATCACCGAGGGTTGAATGCCTTCGGTGGGTTCGTCGAGGATCAGCAAGCGCGGCCGGCTGGCCAGTGCGCGGCCAATCGCAAGCTGTTGCTGCTGACCACCGGAGAGGTCACCGCCGCGGCGCTGCTTCATTTGTAGCAGCACCGGGAACAATTCATAAATGAAACTTGGCACTTCTTTGGCTTCACTGCCGGGGAAGCGCGACAGGCCCATCAACAGATTCTCTTCCACGGTCAGCCGACCGAAGATTTCCCGGCCCTGTGGCACGTAAGCGATTCCGGCGTGAACCCGTTGGTGCGGTTTGAAAGTGGTGATCGGTTTGCCTTCCCAATTCACCGCGCCTTCTTTGGCCGGCAACAGGCCCATCAGACATTTGAGCAACGTGGTCTTGCCGACGCCGTTGCGGCCGAGCAGGCAGGTGACTTCGCCGACCTTCACGTCGAAAGACAGGCCACGGAGGATGTGGCTACCGCCGTAGTATTGGTGCAGCTTGTCGACTTGCAGCATGTCCAAATTCTCCCCCGGTGATCGTTCCCACGCTCTGCGTGGGAACGCATCCCTTGACGCTCCGCGTCACATAACGGCGGACGCAGAGCGTCCATGGCGGCATTCCCACGCAGAGCGTGGGAACGATCTATTCGTAAACCTTAGCGGCCGAGATAAACCTCGATCACGCGCTCGTTTTCCTGCACTTGCTCAAGCGAGCCTTCCGCCAAAACGCTGCCCTGGTGCAACACCGTCACATGGTCGGCAATCGAGCCAACAAAACCCATGTCATGCTCCACCACCATCAGCGAATGCTTACCCGCCAGGCTCTTGAACAGTTCAGCGGTGAATTCGGTTTCGGCATCGGTCATGCCCGCCACCGGCTCATCGAGCAGCAGTAATTGCGGGTCCTGCATCAGCAACATGCCGATCTCGAGAAACTGCTTCTGCCCGTGAGACAGCAAACCCGCCTGACGATTGACCGAGGTGGTCAGGCGAATCGTCTCCAGCACTTCGCTGATGCGATCTTTCTGCTCGCCACTCAGTCGTGCGCGCAAACTGGCCCACACCGATTTATCGGTTTTCTGCGCCAGCTCCAGGTTTTCAAACACGCTGAGCGCTTCGAACACCGTCGGCTTCTGGAACTTGCGGCCGATCCCGGCCTGGGCGATCTGCACTTCGCTCATCTGCGTCAGGTCGAGGGTTTCACCGAACCAGGCTTTGCCGTGACTCGGGCGAGTCTTGCCGGTGATCACATCCATCAGCGTGGTTTTGCCCGCACCGTTAGGGCCGATGATGCAGCGCAATTCGCCAACGCCGATGTACAGATTCAGATTGTTCAGCGCGCGGAAGCCGTCGAAGCTGACGCTGATATCTTCCAGGGTGAGGATCGTGCCGTGGCGGGTGTCAAGGCCCGGGCCGACGCGTTGGCCGAGGCCGATCGAGTCGCGGCTGGTGCCGGCGTCTTTGTTCGGCTCGACGGGGAAAAAGGCCGGTTCCAACATGAATTCAGCGCTCGCCGTGACTCTCATTGTTCACCTCGTTTCTTCAGCAGACCGATCACGCCTTTGGGCAAGTACAGCGTCACGACGATGAACAGCGCGCCAAGGAAGAACAGCCAGTATTCCGGGAACGCCACGGTGAACCAGCTCTTCATGCCGTTGACCACGCCGGCGCCGAGCAACGGGCCGATCAGTGTGCCGCGACCGCCAAGAGCCACCCAGACCGCTGCTTCAATCGAGTTGGTCGGCGACATTTCGCTCGGGTTGATGATTCCGACCTGCGGCACATACAACGCCCCGGCCAGACCGCACAACACCGCACTCAATACCCAGACAAACAACTTGAAACCGCGCGGATCGTAGCCGCAGAACATCAAGCGGTTTTCCGCATCACGCAACGCGGTCAACACGCGACCGAACTTGCTCTGCGCCAGACGCCAGCCGATGAACAGGCTCGCCACCAGCAACAACACCGTGGCCAGAAACAGCACCGCGCGGGTGCCCGGTTCAGTGATGCCGAAGCCGAGAATCGTGCGGAAATTGGTGAAGCCGTTGTTGCCTCCAAATCCGGTTTCGTTGCGGAAAAACAGGAGCATGCCGGCGAAGGTCAGGGCCTGGGTCATGATCGAGAAATACACGCCTTTGATCCGCGAACGGAAGGCGAAGAAACCGAACACCAGCGCCAGCAACCCCGGCGCCAATACCACCAGACACATCGCCCAAACGAAGCTGCTGGTGCCAGTCCAGTACCACGGCAATTCCGTCCACGACAGGAAGGTCATGAACGCCGGCAGACCATCGCCCGCTGCCTGGCGCATCAGGTACATGCCCATCGCATAACCGCCGAGGGCGAAGAACAATCCGTGGCCCAGCGACAGCAACCCGGCGTAACCCCAGACCAGATCCAGCGCCAACGCGACGATGGCGTAGCAGAGGATTTTGCCGACCAGCGTCAGCGTGTACGCCGAGACCGACAGCGCACTGTCCGCCGGCAACAACGACAGCAGCGGCAGGGCGATCAGCAGTGCGAGGATCACCGCGCCGACTGCAATCGTGACTTTCGGCCCGGCCTTTTGCGTGGCCGTGACTAACAGAGGCTGGTTCATCAGTCGATCACCCGTCCTTTCAGTGCGAAGAGGCCTTGCGGACGTTTCTGGATAAACAGAATGATCAGCGCGAGGATCAGGATCTTGCCGAGCACCGCACCGATCTGCGGTTCGAGAATTTTGTTGGCGATGCCCAGGCCAAATGCCGCGAGCACGCTACCGGCTAACTGGCCGACGCCACCGAGCACCACGACGAGGAACGAGTCGATGATGTAGCTCTGGCCGAGGTCCGGGCCGACGTTGCCGATCTGGCTCAGCGCCACACCGCCGAGGCCGGCAATGCCCGAGCCGAGGCCGAAGGCGAGCATGTCGACGCGACCGGTCGGCACGCCGCAGCAGGCGGCCATGTTGCGGTTTTGAGTGACGGCGCGAACGTTGAGACCGAGGCGGGTTTTGTTCAGTAGCAGCCACGTCAGCACCACCACGAACAGTGCGAAAGCGATGATGACGATGCGGTTGTACGGCAGCACCAGATTCGGCAAAACCTGAATACCCCCGGACAACCACGCCGGGTTGGCGACTTCAACGTTCTGTGCGCCGAACAACAAACGCACCAGCTGGATCAGCATCAGGCTGATGCCCCAGGTGGCGAGCAAGGTTTCCAGTGGTCGGCCGTAGAGGTGGCGGATCACCGTGCGCTCAAGCGCCATGCCGATCGCCGCGGTAACGAAGAACGCCACCGGCAGCGCGATCAACGGATAGAACTCGATGGCCTGCGGGGCGTAGCGCTGGAACATCAACTGCACCACGTACGTCGAGTAGGCGCCAAGCATCAGCATCTCGCCGTGGGCCATGTTGATCACCCCGAGCAAGCCGAAGGTGATCGCCAGACCGAGCGCGGCCAACAGCAGAATCGAACCGAGGGACATGCCGCTGAAGGCCTGGCCGAGGATCTCGCCGATCAGCAGTTTGCGTTTGACCTGGGCGAGGCTGGTTTCAGCGGCGGTGCGCACCGTGGCATCGGCTTCGACCCCGGGTTCGAGCAAGCCTTCGAGACGCGTGCGGGCCAGTGGATCGCCGGTTTCGCCGAGCAGTCTTACGGCGGCGAGGCGCACCGTTGGGTCAGTGTCGACCAGTTGCAGATTGGCCAGCGCCAGGCTCAGGGCGGCGTGGACGCTTTCATCTTTTTCGCCAGCCAGTTGCAGGTCGAGGAATTTCAGCTGCGCGGGTTTCGCGCTTTTCTGCAATTGCTGCGCGGCGCTCAGACGGATTTTGGCGTCGGCGGCGAGCAATTGGTGGCTGGCCATGGCAGTGTCGATCAGACCCCGCAGGCGATTGTTCAGGCGCAGGGCTTTCGCTTGGCCGTCGATGGTCAACTCACCTTGTTGCAAGGCGTTGATCAGTTCGATTCGGGCCGGGTCGGGCTGCGCGGCCCAGGTTTCGAGGAGTTTGGCCTGTTGCACGGGATTGGCCGCGACGAAGTCTTCGGCGTCGCCGGCGTGGGCGAGCATCGGCAGTAACAGCGCCATGGCTATAAACAAGCGGTAGAGGGCAGTGCGCATATGCGTGGCCTTGCGTAGTGATCGTTCCCACGCTCCGCGTGGGAATGCAGCCCGGGACGCTCCGCGTCCCCAAAGCGGACGCAGAGCGTCCGTTGAGGCATTCCCACGCAGAGCGTGGGAACGATCAGGTTGAGCGGGATGACTCAGTTGCTCTTCACCGCATAATCCGGCTTCTTGTCGTTGCCCTGAATGAACGGGCTCCACGGTTGCGCACGGACCGGCCCTTCGGTCTGCCACACGACGTTGAACTGACCATCGGCCTGGATCTCGCCGATCATCACCGGTTTGTGCAGGTGGTGATTGGTCTTGTCCATGGTCAGCGTGTAGCCCGACGGCGCGGCAAAGGTTTGGCCGGCGAGGGCTTCGCGGACTTTGTCGACGTCAGTGGACTTGGCTTTCTCAGCCGCCTGCGCCCACATATGGATACCGACGTAAGTGGCTTCCATCGGGTCGTTGGTCACGGCTTTGTCGGCACCCGGCAGGTTGTGTTTCTTCGCGTAGGCCTTCCAGTCCGCGACGAATTTCTTGTTCACCGGGTTCTCGACGGATTCGAAGTAGTTCCACGCCGCGAGGTTGCCCACCAGCGGTTTGGTGTCGATCCCGCGCAGTTCTTCTTCGCCGACCGAGAACGCCACAACCGGTACGTCGGTGGCTTTCAGGCCCTGGTTGGCCAGCTCTTTGTAGAACGGCACGTTGGAGTCGCCGTTGACCGTAGAGATAACTGCAGTCTTGCCACCGGCGGAGAATTTTTTGATGTTGGCGACGATGGTTTGATAGTCGCTGTGACCGAACGGCGTGTAGACCTCTTCGATGTCCTTGTCGGCGACGCCTTTGGAGTGCAGGAACGAACGCAGGATCTTGTTGGTGGTGCGCGGGTAGACGTAGTCGGTGCCGAGCAGGAAGTAGCGCTTGGCGCTGCCACCTTCTTCGCTCATCAAATATTCAACCGCCGGGATCGCTTGCTGGTTCGGCGCGGCGCCGGTGTAGAAGACGTTCGGCGACATCTCTTCGCCTTCGTATTGCACCGGGTAGAACAGCAGGCCGTTGAGTTCTTCGAACACCGGCAGTACCGATTTACGCGACACCGAGGTCCAGCAGCCGAACACCACGGCAACCTTGTCCTGGGTCAGCAACTGCCGGCCCTTTTCGGCGAACAGCGGCCAGTTCGACGCCGGGTCAACCACCACTGGCTCAAGCATCTTGCCGTTGACGCCGCCCTTGGCGTTGATCTCGTCGATGGTCATCAGCGCCATGTCTTTGAGCGACGTTTCGGAGATCGCCATGGTGCCGGACAACGAATGCAGAATCCCGACCTTGATGGTCTCGGCGGCCTGGACAGTCCAGGTCATGCCCATCGCGGCAATGGATGCCGTGAGTGTGAAAGCCTTGATCAAACTGCGACGCTTCATTGTGCGATCTCCATGAACGTTTGAAGTTTTTTTGGTTGGCAGATGCGGACGACTGAAGGGGCTTTAGCAAGGGCTGTGCCTAAGGCGTGGAAGGCCCGCTCTCAAGCGTCTGCTGAGGTTTCACCGCAGGCTGGTTGCACCAGCGTTGGGCGCTTTGTACAGCGAGGGGCACGCTCGTGCACTTGTGTGGGGCTAAGATGGGAAGTGTCGGCAACAGCGATAACTATGTACCGCCATGAGGGCGTGCGGAGTGTTCAGGCTAGGGGCTCGCAACTTCTCTCAACCGGAACAAGGATGTCCGTTTATGCATACCCATGCTTTACCTCGACGCACGGTGACAGGACCGGCATTGAGCCGCGCCTTTCTCTCGGCCGATGACGCCGCGCGCTATGCCCATGAGCGGGTCGGCAAGCGCCGGGATCGACACTACGCCAGTTGTATTTTCAAGCGTGACGATGGCCGGTTCGTCGCCAGCGAGCCGGTGGCAGTCGCCGACGGTGAGCTGGATAACCGCCTGTTGTTTCCGCTGGATGAGCACACCAGCGAAGCGATTTTCCCCAAGCAGCACACGCTGCACAGCCTGTTCTATTCCAATGTGGCCCTGTCGAAGTTCGACCTGACAAAGGCTGCGTCAGAGTGGCTGTGGGCCGATGCCGAAATGAGCCTGTTGATGTTCAGCGTGGCGCACCTGCGCTTCCTGATCGAGCAGAACCTGCCGGGGTATTTGTCGGGCGCCGAAGACAGTCTGCTGCTGTTCAGCCATGCTCCCGTGACCGTGGCGCCCTTGGTTAAACAGTTGGGCTCCGAAACGGATCCGGGGCCACTGGCCAAGGAGCTTCGGGCCGGTACGATCAAACCCAGCGTTCTCGTCGCCCGGGCGGCTGCAGCGGGGAATCTGGAGGTTTTGCTGAGCAATGGCAAGTGGCGACCCCGAGGGAAAGTGCATGGGCAGTTGCCGGTGGTGATTCCTTCCTGGGAGCGCGTCGTTCCGCAGCGGGTATCGTTTGGCGCGGTGTTCGCCTCGGCAGACGAAGCCGCACAGGATCTGTACCTGCGCGATACCACGCCACACGATGAGCAGACGTGGTTCGGCTTCATCCTCAAGCAAAAGGGCAAGGAACAATACGTCGCCTCGGAACTGGTGGCGGTGGATAAAGACCAGTTCAGGCTGTTCACCCTGAAGAGCCTGTTCCCTGCATCGGGTATCGCCGGCGGTTATCGACTGCCCGAGTCCTTTACCGTGCATTCGTATTTCTACACGCGCCCGCGCTTCAGGCCGGCGCCCGGCACCTCGAAAAACTGGCTGGCGGAGCACTTCATCGTCCCCGAGGATCTGTATGTCGCGGTCTACGATGCACGCAAGAAACCGCAGGTCGAGAGCGGTGCGCCACTCACCACTTACATCGCGCCCATGGACGGTGCACTGATCAAATTCACACCGCGCAGAGACACGCGGCTGTTCGACATTGACTCGCCATTGCTGGAGCTGGGCGAGATCCAGAGCAACCTCGCCTCCGGAGCGGTGACCTCGACTGACTTCGTCAGGACCGTCGCCCACAGCGGTGACCTGCGTGTGCTGCGCACGAATGTGTATTGGGATCGAAAAGGCGCGGTCGACCGCTACTGGTTTCCCTGCAGGAATCTGCAGCGCCTGGCACTGAGCGCGGTGTGTCTGACGGCGGATGATGCTGTTCTGCAGGCTCGCCAGTCGATACCGTCGGGTACCGACCGTTCCTATGGCGGTGTGATTCTCAAGCGTTCCGATGGCCTGTTCGTCGCCACCGCGCCGATCGCCGTGTATGAAGAAGATTTCCCAATCGACGTCATCTTTCCGGACGCCGCTGTTGCTCAAGGGTTATTCCCGGAGGGCTGCACGATCATCGGGCGCTATCGCTCCAGGGTTGCCCGGGATCTGCCGTTCGCTCTGGAAAAGGTCGAAATGCAGGTGTACCTCAACATGCTTTCGGTGGATGTGCTGCGCACTGCGTTCAGCTGGGAGTCCGAGCGTTTGGAGGAATATCTGTTCTGCCCCGACGGCGCGGTCGTCCGTTACCGAGTGAATGCTGGCGACAAGCTCGCCGTCAGCCTGTTCGTCAAATTGGGCATGGCGAATCTGGCGGGCATGAGCTTCGACAAGATCAAGCAGCATCTGCGTAGTGGTCAGTTGTCGGCGAAAACCTGGGTCGCTCGCTTGCTGGTGTTTGGCACGTTGCAGGTGGTCAAAGGCAGCAAGTTGTGGGGAGCACCGGGGACGTTGTCCGCATTCGTGCCATTCCCGTTCGCCCACGCTTCTCCCGCGATCGTCGATCAACCGGCCTGCAGTCCGGTGTTCATTCAGGCGGCAGACGCGGCGCGCTTTGCGCATGAGCAAGCGGTGGACAAGGATGGCTTGCACGTCGGCGTTCTGCTCAAGCATGAGCGCAACGACCAATACTCGGCGAGCCTGCCACAAGCGGTGCACGATCACCGTCTGACCCTTGAGGCGATTTTGCCGAACGGCGCGGCGCCTGCCGGTCACGCGGTCCATGGCCTGCATCTGCGTGCCCCGGCGCTGCCAGCAAAGCTGGACGACCACGATTACCGGCACTTTTTCTCGCCGCTGGATATCAGTCGTGCACTGAGCGCCGTGTATTCGCCTCAGGGTTACCTACCGATTTATCTGTCCTGTGCCGACGGCGCGTTGCTGCGTTACCAGATGTCGCCCTTCGATGCGGATGCACCGCAGGACAAACTTGGCCAGTCGTCGTTGCTACCCAATCGCTTCGGCTCGATGGCCAGGGCTCAGGATTTCTGGAAGCAGATCACACGCGGCAGCTTTGAGTTAGGTCAGTACACTCGTCAGTTGGCCCGGGCGGGTGAACTGAATGTGTTGATTCCCAGCACCTTCTGGTCACGGCAGGGGGTTGTCGGCAAAGACTGGTTGCCGCGCATGCGTGACTTGTCGCAGGACGAGCACTGGGCGAATTACCCGCACTTCGTCTTGGGGCCGATGTTCCACCACGCCGATGATGCGGCGCGCTACACGCAGCAGCGCGCCGGCAGCGGTTATGTCCGCCATGCGGCGTACGAGAGTGCGATTCTCGGCAATCCGGGTATCAGGGCCTACGTGGCGTTGGAACCTCTGCCCGAGACCGACGAGATGCTGAGCTTCAACCGGATCTTTCGCACACGCAAAGACGCGGTGGGTACGCCCCGCAACAAGTCGCCGGGGTTCCCCAGCGGTTATGCGTTGATGGCCGCGCATCAGTTGTATCTCTCGGGAAACACCACCATGACCGTCGACCCGGAACAGGTCTATGCCAACTATGCGTCGCCGGGGATGGTGTACGCCCATACCTTCGCCCTGAAAGACAAGGGGTTCGGAATCAAGGCCCACTACTACTCGACGCCCCACGGTGCGCTGATCAAGTACGGGCCTTACTATTCCGAGGCCGAGCGGCGCGTGTTGACGACCCAGACCGTCGTGTGGGTCGAGCAAAAATGGGTCACACGCCTGTCTCCCGGCGCGTTCATTACACAGCTCGCCAATGCCGCCGAATTGCGCGTGCTGAAGGCCGCGCATTATTGGAATCAGGCCGGGCGCCTGGGCACCGACTGGCGTACTTCACGCCAGGAAGCTCCGGTCAGCAGTCACAAGCCTTCTCGCGATGAGCTGTAACGCCGAGCTGGTTGTGCTTTACGGCTGAAAACGGGCAGCGCGCAATCGATAGGGACTGCGCGCTGCCTCGTGCCTTCTTCACGCGGCCGTTCTGTCGGTGACCCGAGCCGACACCAAGATCCGATCCAGCAACCACACCACCACCAGCGAAGCGCCCACCAATGGGAACACCACCGCCAGCGCGAGCATGATCACCACGCCGGTTTTCCACTTCGGCAAGTCGTGGCGCAGCGGCGGCACGCCGAATTTGCCCTGCGGTCGACGCTTCCACCAGATCACCACGCCGCTGACGGCGCTGAGCAGAATCATCAGGCAGATCAGCAGTACGACGATCTGATTGAAGGTGCCGAACATCTTGCCTTCGTGGAGCATGACGCCGATTTCCGTGGCGCGGGCCACCGTGCCGTAGTGTTCGAAACGCACGTCGGCGAGGACCTTGCCGGTGTATTGATCGACATGCAGGGTGGCGTCGTTGCGTGGATCATCGGCGAATACGGCGATGGTGAACACGCCGGTGGCAGTGGTCGGCAGGGTGATGCTGTAGCCCGCTTCAACCTTGCGCTGGGTGGCGATGTTTTGTACGTCTTGCAGGCTGACAGTCGGCGCTGCCGGGCCCGAGTTGGCGCCGCCGTGAACCATGTGTTCGGCGTGGTCGCCGGACATCGGCATCGGCGTGTTTTCCATCGCCCATGGCACGGTCTGACGCGTGGCGCTGTTGAGGCTGCGCGCCTCGACATCGGAGGTCGGCACGTTGTCCCACATTGCCGCCGGGAACACGTTCCACACCTGCGCGTATTGCTTGCCCCAGAAACCGGTCCAGGTCATGCCGCTGAGCAACATCACCAGCAGCAACGTTGCGCCCCAGAAACCGGTGACTGCGTGCAGGTCACGCCACAGCACGCGACCACGACTGCTCAGCCGTGGCCACAAAATCCCCGCCGCCTGACCGCGCGGCCACCAGAGGAAAACCCCGGACACCACCAGCACCACGCCCCAACCGGCGGCCATTTCGATGAGGCGGTCACCAACGGTGCCGATCATCAATTCGCCGTGGATCGCGCGGGCGATGGCTTGCAGGTTCTGCTTGGCATCCTGCTCGCCGAGGATGTCGCCGTGGTACGGGTCGACGAACACGTTGAGTTCGTGACCGGCGTTCTTCACCACGAACTGTGCGCTGCGTTCGGCGTTGACCGGTGGCAGGTATTGGGTGACCTGGCCTTGTGGATAAGCGCTTTTCACCCGTTGCAGCAGGTCATCGGCCGGAACCGTGTGATGTCCGGCGGGGACGTTGAGCAGGCTGCTGTACATCAGTGAATCGAGCTGCGGTTTGAACAGATAGATGATGCCGGTCAGGGCCAGCATCACCATGAACGGGGCGACGAACAGGCCGGCGTAAAAATGCCAACGCCAGGCCAGGTTGTAGAAATTCGGTTTGGGCTGTGTCATCACGTGTGCTCCGCTGGGCGAATTTTTTTAGATCAAGAGATCGCAGCCTTCGGCAGCTCCTACAGGGGGACATACGGGCTGCGATCTTTTGACTTTTCTTGTTAGAAACTCATGTCCACTTTGGTCCAGAGCGTGCGCCCCGGTTCGTTGATCGCTTGCGGGTCATTGGCCGGGTAGCCGAATCCGGCGTTGCCCGCCAGGTTCAGATGTTCGGCGTAAGCCTTGCCGAACAGGTTGTCGACGCCGCTGCTGACCTTCCAGTGTTTGTTGATCCGATAGGCACCGTTGAGTGAGAACACGCCGAAGCCCGAACTCTTGTCGTAATCCTTGCCGACTACGTTGCCCTTGTTCTGATCGATACGGTTCTGCGCGGCAACCACTCTCCACAGTGCGCCAGCGCTCCAGTTGTCTTCGGTATAGGTCAGACCGAAGCGGGCATCCAGCGGCGGCATTTGCGGCAGGGCCGAACCATCGCTGCTGTTCTTGCCCCAGGCGTAAGCCAGGGTCGCATCGGCTTTCCAGTGATCGGTGAGTTTGTACGCGGCACCGAGTTCACCGCCCATGATTCGCGCGTCGATGTTCTCGGCGCGCGAGGTGCTCATGCCCATCATTCCAGGGGTGTAATCGAAGAGGATGTAGTCGCGCACCACGCCGATGTAACCCGAGGCCCAGGCTTCGAGGTCGGCGCTTTTGTAGTTCACGCCGACATCGAACTGGGTGGTCTTTTCCGGTTTGATCGAATCGAACGCGTTGACCGAGCCGACCGGGCCGCTGCTCGCCGAGAACAGCTCCCAGTAGTCGGGGAAGCGCTGCGCGTGACCGAGCCCGGCGTAGAGCGTGGTCGGGCTGTCGGCGAGGTCATGCTCGTAACGGACGAAACCACTGGGCAGGGTGTCGGCGCGAGTATCGTCAGCGGTCGGGTTGGGGCGCGACATCATTCCCGAACCGCTGCTCTGCCGATAATCCTTGGCCGAAGCGCGGTCAACCCGGGCACCGGTGATCAACCGGTCACGGTCAGCGGCGTACCAGGTCATCTCGCTGAACACACCGTAGTTATGGACATCAGCGTCCTTGGTATACGGCAAATCCTTGTAGGTATCGATGCCCATCGAACTGCGCTCACGGTGTTCGTTGGTCTGCGCGTCGAGACCGCTGATCAGCTGGATGTCAGCCCAGCGCCAGGTCGCCTTGATCCGTGCGCCGAGGGTGCGGCGGTCAACGTTGGAGGCCATCGGCCCGGCCATCATGCCGGTGCCGGACGGCGTGCGCAGGGTGTAGTTGTCCATCACGTGGTCGGCGTAGTTGTAGTAGACCTGCGCTTCGAGTTTCTCCAGCACGTCGGTGATGTTGGATTTTTCGAAGCGCAGGCCGAGGCTTTCGCGCAGGAATTGCGAGCCATCCATCCCTCGTCCGGCGTAGCGCGCTTCGCCGTCGCCCTTGCCGGCGGTGAGTTCGATCAGGGTGTCGGCGTCCGGGGTCCAGCCGACCGCTACATCGCCGTTCCACTTGTCGTAGCGCGAGGCGACGATGTCGTTGTTGCCGTCGCGGTAGTCGTCGGAATGCGCGGTGTTGCCGATCACCCGCACGTAGCCCGATGGCCCGCCAGCAGCGGCGTCGACGACCTTGTCGAAGCGTCCGTGGGAGCCGGCCAGAATGCTCGCGTTCACGCGGGTGCCGAGTTCGCCAAAGCTCTCCGGCTCACGATCAAACAGCACCGTACCGGCCGAAGCGCCCGGGCCGTACAGCACGGTTTGCGGGCCTTTGATCACGGTAAGTTTGTCGTAGGTTTCCGGCGAGATATACGAGGTCGGCGCGTCCATGCGGCCCGGGCAAGCGCCAAGCAGCATGCTGCCGTTGGTGAGAATGTTCAGGCGCGAACCGAACATGCCGCGCAGCACCGGATCGCCGTTGGTGCCGCCATTGCGCACCAAGGCGAAGCCGGGAATGGTCTTCAGGTAATCGCCGCCGTCACTGGCCGGCACCGGTTGGCGCGGATCTTTTGGATTGGTAACGATGGTCAGTGGTGAGCTCGGCGCGATTGCGGTAATCACCGTCGGGCTGAGTTCTTCATTGTGCGCGGTGTGATCATCGGCCAGCACCAACGGGGACAGCAGCACGCCGCAAAGGACGGCGGTAGCGTGCCTGAAACGAATCCGCGATTCGTTCAAAGCGAAGGACGCCGGGGCAGCACCCGAGCGTGAAACAGCAGCAAACCTGGACATGACAATTTCCATCAAACAGTCGTAAACGACACGGCCGGCAGCCTGAAGCTGTCTTCTCAACCGTGTGCAATCAGAGGTGCGTGTTTACGCTGCGATGGGTGGCGCGCGGGTGCGGGCGCCGGGGAAGAACGTCTGCCGGGCGTGGCCCAGGCCCGGGGAGGGTGGGGTGAAGGTGTTCAGCGGCGGGACGTTGAAGGCGGCGAAATCGCCACCGCCGGTCAGTGCCGGGCAATTGAACAGCAGGCTGCAATAGCCGCATTTTTCCCACAGCACGTGGTGTGAGGATTGCGGTGGGCAGTGTTCGGCGCTGGGTTTTGCATCATGGCCGCTGTGGTCCATGCCCGGCATGTCCATCGACATGTCCATGCTCATCGGCATCGATGCCGAGGCGTGCTGATCCATCGGCATCGACTGAGAAATCAGTGGGCCGATGAAGATCATCAACATGGCGAACAGCGCGATCCAGCTGGCGCGGGTCAGGTGTTCAGTCTGACGGCGTTGCCGGGAGGGCCTGACGCTCAGCGGGCGCATGGGCGGAATCTGCCGGAAGGCTTACTGAGCGTGCGCGTGAGCCTGCGTGGTTTCCGGCGGCTTCTTCTGCACCGAGACTTCGACGGTGACGTCACCGGCCTTCTCGAAATGCATCGTCAGCGGAAAGCGTTTGCCGTCGCTGAGCAGGCTGCGATCGGTCGGATTAAGCAGCATCACGTGATAGGCCATCGGCGCGAACGTCACATTGCCGCCTGCCGGAATTTCCACGCTCGGCACTTGCTGCATCTTCATCAGATCGCCCTGTATCACGTGTTCGTGCAGTTGCGCTTCTGGAGCAATCGGCGAGTCGACGCTGAGCAGGCGGTCGTCCGTTTTTCCGGCGTTGTGAATGATGAAGTAGGCAGCAACGGTTGGCGCGTTCGGCGGCAACTCTTGCGACCACGGGTGGGCGATCTCAAGTTCGCCGGCCTTGTATTCGTGGGCATGGGCGAAGCACGCCGGCAGCAGCAACGCAGCGATTACGATGAGTTTGTTCAACATGGCAGTTCTCCGGAACGATTTGAAACGCAGGTCAATTGCGCGAACAAATCAAACCAGAGGGGAGGCGCGGGGATTGAGGCTCGGCCATTGCTGGCGCGGTGTGGGTGTTTGCAACGAGGCGGGCGCGACGCTGCGATTGCTTTCGTAGCGGGCGAAATACAGCTGCGGCGAATGCCCCGGCAGCGCCACCAATGGCGCCGAGCCCGAGCAGCACCAGCAATGCTGCATGTTCGAATGCGTGTCGTTGGCCGGGGCTTTCTGATCGGTGGTGCCGATGTTGATCGCCACCATTTTCGTCCCGCTGCCGGTGCAGAAACTGCTCCAGAGCAATTGCTCGGCCGGTGAACTGGCCGCCTGCGCCATCGCTCCCGTCATCGGCATGGCGAGCATGTTGAACAGCACTGCAAAGCAGGCGATCCAGGCAATTGCTAGCCGGTGTCGGTTCATGGGACAGATCCATTGGGTGGGCGATCAGGCGCGGGCTATTTAGCCTGATCAGGGCCGATAAGTAAAAAAGCGTCGTGCGGTTTGGTGTCGCAGCGCTTCATGCAAGAGCTTGAGAAGCCTGCGCCCCAGCTCGATTTCGCCGTTATAAATGAGTGTAGCGGCTTCGATTCGCATTGCCTGGGCGAAATTCGAGTCGCTTTCTATTCGTGCGCGAATGGTCTGCTTGACGTCTCGAAGTGCTACCCGGTTGAGCTGCCCATCGCCGGAGTCTTCGATCTCACAGCCCTTGATGTATTCGCTAAGATCGACAGGTGTTTTCAGGTAATCCTTGGCGTCGAAACGGGAGAATTTTTCTGACATTGGATGTATACGCCTTTGGAATCAAAGACGGTGAGCGTAAATGTAGACCCTGGCTGCCGATAATCAGCGATTCGTTAAGTTGTTGTGGGCAGTGTCTGCATTGGTTGTAGGATTCACGTCAGATATCCAGCCGAGCCTGTGACATTGTGGGAGCGAGCCTGCTCGCGAAAGCATTGGGTCAGGCAATGATGTGCAGACTTTGCCGACGTCTTCGCGAGCAGGCTCGCTCCCACAGAGGTCGGTGGCGACCACATAGCCTGTTTACCCCGCGAACCCAGTGGGAGGGGCGGTGCGACGATTCGACTTGCCCGCGCAGGCGGCCGTGAGATCTGTGCTTATTTTCAGATACGGTTAAAGGTCGAGAGGGCAGCGAGAATTTCGTCGACCGAGGCAAACTCCCGATCAACCCCCGGCAATCCCGGACGCTTCAACACAATCACCGGCACCCCACGCTCACGCGCCACTTCCAGCTTCGGCTCTGTCGCAGTGCTGCCGCTGTTCTTGCTGATCAGCACATCGATCTGCCGTCGCTCGAACAGCGCACGCTCATCCTCCAACAGAAACGGCCCACGGGCGCCGATCACTTCGCAGCGTTGGTTGCCGGGGTAGCCGTCGAGGGCGCGCAGGGTCCAGAACTGCTCGGCAGGGATTTCATCGAGGTGTTGCAGCGGTTCGCGGCCGAGGGTGAACAAGGGGCGACGAAAGGGTTTGAGGGCAGCGATCAGCTCCGCCCAGTCGCTAACTTCACGCCAGTCATCACCGGGCTGCGGTTGCCACGCCGGACGGCGCAAAGCCCAGCAGGGGGTGCCGGTCAAAAGTGCAGCGGTCGCGGCGTTCTGGCTGATTTGTGCGGCATAGGGATGCGTGGCATCGAGCAGCAGATCAATGCCTTCGTCGCGAATGAACTGCGCCAGACCTTCGGCGCCACCGTAGCCACCGACGCGCACCTGACAGGTCAGATCCGTCGGTACCCGGCCAACGCCCGCCAGGCTATAGATATGTTCCGGCCCGAGCGTGCGAGCAATCGCCAGCGCTTCCGTGACGCCGCCGAGCAGCAAAATCCGCTTCATGCAAAACCTCCGGCGTGCCCGACAATCCGGCCTTGTCGATCAATCGCAAACACCTCGACCTGCACCTGCGCGGGCACCACGCTGCGGGCGAAATTCAACGCATGGCGACACACTTCATCACCCAGAGCGATTCCCTCCGCACTGGCCATCGCCAACGCCTGCTGACTGGTATTGGCCGCACGAATGCCTTGCTGCAACGCCTCATCAGCGCCAATCGCCGCTGCCCAATCAGCCAGCTGCGGCAGATCGATACTCGAATGCCGCGAATGCAGATCCATGTGCCCGGCCGCCAGTTTGCTGATCTTGCCGAAGCCGCCGCACAGGCTGAGTTTATCCACAGGCACTTTGCGCAGATGTTTGAGCACCGCGCCGACGAAGTCGCCCATTTCGATCAGGGCGATTTCCGGCAGGTTGTAAACCCGGCGCATGGTGTCTTCGCTGGCGTTTCCGGTGCAGGCGGCAATGTGCAGATAACCGTTGGTTTTCGCCACGTCTATGCCTTGATGAATCGAGGCAATGTAGGCCGCGCAGGAAAATGGCCGGACAATGCCACTGGTGCCGAGGATCGACAGTCCACCGAGAATGCCCAGCCGTGGATTCATGGTTTTCAGGGCCAGGGCTTCGCCGCCCTCGACGTTGACCGTAACCTCGAAGCCGCCGCCATACCCCGTTTCCGCGGCGAGCAGCGTCAGGTGATCGCTGATCATCTTGCGCGGCACCGGGTTGATCGCCGGTTCGCCGACCGCCAGCACCAATCCCGGTCGGGTCACGGTGCCGACCCCGGCACCGGCATTGAAACGAATTCCCGGTTCACTCAGCAGCCGTACCCGCGAATAGAGCAGGGCGCCGTGGGTCACATCGGGATCGTCGCCGGCATCCTTGATCGTCCCGGCTTCGGCGCCGTCCTCGGTCAAACGGCAGAACTCCAGACGCATCTGCACCTGTTTGCCCTTCGGCAGAACAATCTGCACTGCATCGGCCGATTGCCCGCCGAGTAACAGGCGTGCGGCGGCAAGGCTGGTGGCGGTGGCGCAACTGCCAGTGGTCAGGCCGCTGCGCAGAGGCGCAGGTTGTTCGGCGGTCTCGTCACGCATCGAGGGGTTTGACCAGATCGAGCAGCGTGATCGGCAACGCCTGGCGCCAGGTGTCGAACTCGCCGAGCGGTTGCGCTTGGGCGACATGAATGCGCGTCAGTTCGCCGCCGTATTGCTCGCGCCAGTTCATCAAGGTGATTTCGCTTTGCAGGGTCACCGCGTTGGCCACCAGTCGGCCGCCGGGCTTGAGTTGGTGCCAGCAGGTTTCGAAAACGCCCTCACGGGTCACGCCGCCGCCGATGAAAATCGCGTCGGGGCGTTCCAGTCCGTCGAGTGCCTGCGGTGCCTTGCCGCAGATCAATTGCAGACCGGGCACACCCAGCGCATCGCGGTTGTACTCGATCAACTGCTGACGCCCCTCATCGGCTTCGATAGCCAAGGTGCGGCAGCTCGGGTGTGCACGCATCCATTCGATGCCAATCGAACCGCTGCCGGCGCCGACGTCCCAGAGCAATTCGCCGGGTCTTGGTGCGAGGCGGGCGAGGGTGATGGCGCGCACGTCGCGTTTGGTCAGTTGGCCGTCATGCTGGAAGGCCGAGTCGGGCAGACCGGCGAGGCGGGTCAAGCCGCCAGTGCCGGTATCGGCCAGGCATTCGACGGCAATCACATTGAGGTCGGCAATCGGCGCGTCATTCCATTCGTTGGCGGTGTGATCGATGCGCCGTTCGGTGCTGCCCCCCAAATGTTCCAGAACGCTCATGCGGCTGCCACCGAAGCCGCGCTCGCGCAGCAACGCCGCGACTGCCGCCGGACTCTGGCCGTCGTTGCTCAGCAACAACAGCCGCGCACCACTGAACAACTGCGCATTGAGCGCCGCCAGCGGACGGGCGACCAGCGATAGCGTCGCCACATCCTGCAACGCCCAGCCAAGTCGGGCCGCCGCCAGCGAACAGGACGACGGTGCGGGGAGAATCAACATCTCGTCGCTCGGCAACTGCCGTGCAAGGCTGGCGCCGACCCCGTAAAACATTGGATCACCGCTGGCCAGCACGCACACCGCCTCACCCCGCCGTTCCAGCACGGGAGCGAGGGAAAACGGGCTGGGCCACAACTGGCGCTCGCCGCGAATGCACACCGGCAACAAGTCCAGTTGACGCTGACCGCCGACGATCCGCGAGGCGTCCATCAGGACACGCCGGGCGTTTTTACCCAGGCCCCTGAAGCCGTCTTCACCGATTCCCACAATTGTCAGCCAGGCTGTCATGCCGTTCCTCTGTCTGTGCGCATTTTCAAGGACGGCATGATAACGCGGCGGCTGCCAGGACGTCGGTGTACCGGCGAAGAATTATCGCTTGGCGTCGTAGACACTTGAAGTATCCAAAAGGATGTTTTTCAAGTTGATTGGCTTTGTTAGTTTGAGTTGGGCCGAGTTTGACTATTTAAATCTTGGCTGAACTTTGGATTTTTAACTCAATTGATTGGCTTCGCCGCGAGGCAGGAAAAATATATGGATATTAAGCAGGGCGCAGAGAGCGCCGACAGTGATGCAGTCGTTTTAAATGATGTGATTGTTACCGGGCGTGAAAACCAAACCCTGACCAACAGGCAGTTCGTTAATAGTTGTATTTATCTCGCCATATATGAAGCGGACAAACGTTATAACAGCGACAGACAGCCGAGTGAGTGGTTTGATCGCTTTGTCGGCACATTCTGGTCAACAGGATGGGGGCTTGAAGACGAGCCTGTGGATATCGTCATGCCACAGTTTTCCGGGAGCGTGCAACGAATCTGGAAGGAATCGGCTGGACGCCTGTTGACGCACTCACAGACGGTGCAGGTCGATGCCGCAATGGCCTCCATTGAAAAAGACGCGCTGCTGTTGAAAAAGTTTGTCAGTCTTGAAGGGCGAATATATAAGTCCCAGATCGTGCCCATGCGTTCTAACAGTCTGGGTGGGCTGGAGATAGTGTTAAGTCAGATAAGGCTGCTCAAGTCAGTGTTCAGCCCGACTTTTCTTTTCTGGCAGATCCATCAGCCAATGTCTCAACTGGATCTGCGCGCTAGAAAGCTAGTGATCAAACGACGAGATATAGAGGCCAGTCAGGCCGTGGTGGAGAAAGCCATTCGCGAGATTCCTTACAAGTTGGAGGAATATCCCATTTGAGAGACGCTGGCCTTGCATCCTTGTGCCGGCAAGCTTTCCGACCGGCAGGCATTTTCATCCGCTCGGGCAAAGCAGGCATAATGGCGGCCTTTCGCCTATCCCGGCACGCTGCCAACCGGTCATCTCTTGAATACATCTGTGACGTCCAACGCAATACGACCCTCGGGCTGCCCGGGGTTGTTGCGTATCGTCCAGGCGTTGGACGGCGGCATCTGTCGGATCAAGCTCAATGGCGGTTCGATCAGCGCCGATCAGGCGGACGCGGTGGCCGATGCCGCTGAGCGGTTTGCCGGCGGGGTGATTGAGGCGACCAACCGGGCCAATCTGCAAATCCGTGGCATCGGCCAGCAATCCGTTGAGCTGATCGACCGCTTGCTGACTGCCGGTCTCGGCCCCAACAGCGCCGCCGGTGATGATGTGCGCAACCTGATGCTCAGTCCCGCCGCCGGGATCGACCCGCAGATGCTCTTCGATACGCGTGTCCTTGCTGAACAGATCCTCGACACCCTGCAGAGCCATCCGCGCTTTCATGAGTTGAGCGCCAAGTTCGCCGTGCAACTGGATGGCGGGGAAGCGCTGGCGATGCTCGAGCATCCGCATGATCTGTGGTTGTCTGCGTTTGAGCGCGACGGTGAAAGATTGCTGGCGTTTGGTCTGGCGGGATGCCCGACGGAACGTGCCGTCGGCGCTGTGACCCTGGAAAACGCTCATGCGCTGGTGATTGCAGTGCTGGAGTTGTTCCTTGATCTGGCCCGTCCGGAACAGACGCGGATGCGCCATGTGCTCGACGAGCTGCCGATGCTGGCCTTTCTCGAACAACTCAGAACCCGCGTGTCGATCAAAGCCGTCAGCGCCTGGCAACGTGCGCCCGGCGCGCAAGATCTGCACATCGGTGCTCACCCGCAAAATGCCTCGGGTCGGGTGTACGTCGGTGCCGTTCCACCGCTGGGGCGGCTCGATCCAACCATGCTGCGCGGCGCTGCCCGACTGGCTCGCGAGTTCGGCGACGCGACGCTGCGCTTCACGCCCTGGCAGAGCCTGCTGCTGCCGAATGTTGCAGAGGCGGACGCCAGCGCAGTCCTTGAAGGGTTTGAGCAATTGAGTCTGCTGAGCCATTCCAGCGGACCACTGGCGCACCTGATCGCCTGCACCGGTTCCGCTGGATGCGCCAAAGGCCTGGCCGATACCAAGCAAGACGCGCGTCATCTGGCGACGTTGCTGCCTTCGGCTCGCGACGTGCACCTGAGTGGCTGCAGGCGTTCCTGCGCCGCCGCCCACTGTGCCTCGACGACCCTGCTGGCCGTCAGTCCCGGTCATTACGATCTCTATTTCCGCGATGCGACGCAGCCGGGCTTCGGCGCGTTGCACGCACGCAACCTTACTATTGAAGCGGCCGCGACTTTGCTCGCCGGCCGCGCTCGGAGCCCCCTTGATGCTTGATTACATCCGCGACGGTCAGGAGATCTATCGCAACTCCTTCGCGATCATTCGCAGCGAGGCCAATCTGGCGCGCATCCCGGCCGATCTGGAAAAACTCGCGGTGCGGGTGATCCATGCGTGCGGCATGGTCGAAGCTATCGACGGTCTGCAATTTTCTGAAGGTGCGGGCAAGGCCGGGCGCGATGCGCTGGCCGCCGGTGCGCCGATCCTCTGTGACGCGCGGATGGTCTCGGAAGGCGTGACCCGCGCACGTCTGCCGGCCAACAACGAAGTCATCTGCACCCTGCGCGACGACAGCGTGCCGGAGTTGGCCCGGGAGTTGGGCAACACCCGTTCCGCCGCAGCGCTGGAACTGTGGCGTCCGCACCTGGGAGGCAGTGTGGTGGTGATCGGCAACGCACCGACCGCGCTGTTTTATCTGCTGGAAATGCTCGACGCCGGCGCGCCGAAACCGGCACTGATTCTCGGCTTCCCGGTGGGCTTCGTTGGCGCTGCCGAATCGAAGGCTGCGCTCGCCGCCGACAGCCGTGGCGTGCCGTTCGTGATCATGCAGGGCCGCCTCGGTGGCAGTGCCATGGCCGCTGCGGCCGTCAATGCCTTGGCCACGGAGATCGAATGATGCAGGCAAGAGGACGTTTGCTTGGCCTGGGCGTCGGCCCCGGTGATCCAGAACTGATTACCGTCAAAGCGCTGCGCCTGCTGCGCGAATCACCGGTGGTGGCGTATTTCGTCGCCAAGGGCAAGAAGGGCAATGCCTTCGGCATCATCGAAGCGCACCTGCAAGACGCGCAGAACCTGCTGCCGCTGGTGTATCCGGTGACCACCGAAGTGCTGCCGGCGCCGCTTTCGTATGAACAGGTCATCAGCGACTTCTACGACGAAGCCGCTGAAACCGTAGCCGCGCATCTGGACGCAGGCCGCGACGTGGCGGTGATCTGCGAAGGCGATCCGTTCTTCTACGGTTCCTATATGTATCTGCATGACCGCCTCGCCACGCGCTACGAAGCGCAAGTGGTTCCGGGTGTCTGCTCGATGCTCGGCGGGGCGTCGGTGCTGGGTGCGCCGCTGGTCTATCGCAACCAGAGTTTGTCGGTGCTCTCCGGCGTGTTGCCGCACGAAGAATTGAAGCGGCGTCTGGCCGATGCCGATGCCGCCGTGATCATGAAACTGGGGCGCAACTTCCCCAAAGTGCGGCAGGTACTGGAAGAACTGGGCCTTGCCGAGCGAGCTTTGTACGTCGAACGCGCGACCATGGCCAATCAGAAGATTGTGCCGATGGATCAGGTCGAGCCAATGTCCTCGCCGTACTTCTCGTTGATCATCGTGCCGGGCGAACGGTGGCAAGGCTGATGACTCAATCGACTCCCGCCATCGTCATTCTCGGCCAGAACGCACTGGCCACGGCTCGGCGTATCCAGCAGGTTTATCCGGCAGCGCAGATCCATGGTCTCGACGGACGGGTTGAAGGCGCCGATCGTTCGTACGAGGAATTCGGCAAGACTCTGCGCGAACTCTATCAACAGGACACGCCGATCATTGCCCTGTGCGCGGCGGGCATTGTCATTCGCACGCTGGCTCCGTTGTTGCTGGAAAAAGGCGCTGAACCGGCCGTGCTCGCGGTGGCCGAAGATGGCAGCGCCGTAGTGCC
Organism: Pseudomonas sp. WC2; assembly: GCF_050586545.1. Lineage (NCBI taxonomy): Bacteria > Pseudomonadati > Pseudomonadota > Gammaproteobacteria > Pseudomonadales > Pseudomonadaceae > Pseudomonas > Pseudomonas sp. WC2. The sequence continues at coordinate 126,774 of NZ_JBOBDR010000012.1, forward strand.
GCTTTTGGGTGGACTCGGCGGGGTGAACGTCATGGCGCGCGAGCTGGCTGCGGCGCTGCAAGTGTCGGCGGCCATCACCACCAGCGGCGAATTGCGTTTTGGTACGTGCCTGCTCAATCCACCCAGCGGTTATGCGCTGGCAGATCTGGAACAGGGCAAGCGCTTTGTCTCGGACTTACTGGCCGGGCACAGCGTGCGCATTGAAGGCGCGGCGCCGTGGCTGGATCAGGCGCAGCTGCCGGAAGATCCGCAGGCGCAGCATTCGATTCATGTGAGCAGTGCTGAACGTGCGGTCAGCGCCAACGAATTATTGATCTATCCGCGCAGTGTTGCGGTGGCAGTCAGTGCGGATTTCGATGATCTGCCGAACGCCGTTCGCGCAGCCCTGCAGCAGGCCAACGTAGCGCAGCCATCGTTGGCCTGTCTGGTCGCGGCTGACGCAGAAATGGCTTCGGCGAGTCTGCGTGAAGCCGCGCTTGAGCTGGGCGTGCCGCTGCGTTTCGTTGCTGCGCAAAGTGACCTCGAAACCCTGGCGACATTGGCCGTACCGGCGGCGAAGATCGTCAGCGCGAACAGCCTGGCCATCGCGATTGCCGAACAGCCGCTGGAGGTTGCGAGCATCGGTCGTCCACGCGGGCGTCTCGCGGTGATCGGCCTCGGCCCCGGTGCCGCCGAACTAATGGTGCCCGCCGTCAAAGCCGAACTGGCCCGCTGCACGGATGTGCTCGGCTATGAGACTTACGTGCGCATGGCCGGCCCGTTCCGCGACGATCAAGTGCAGCACTGCACCGACAATCGCGAAGAGATGCAGCGCGCCCGTCACGCCTTCCGGCTGGCGGCCGAGGGCCGTTCGGTGATTGTGGTGTCGTCTGGCGACCCCGGCGTGTTCGCCATGGCTGCAGCGGTGCTCGAAGCGTTGCACGAGTCGGATGATCCCGCGTGGCACAGCGTCGATCTGGAGATTCTGCCGGGGGTTTCCGCCTCACTCGCCACCGCCGCTCAGGCCGGTGCGCCGCTGGGGCATGACTTCTGCGTGATGTCGCTGTCGGACAACCTCAAACCCTGGTCGATCATCGAGAAACGTCTCGATCTGGCGGCGCAAGCGGATCTGGCGCTGGCGTTCTACAACCCGATCTCCCGCGCCCGCCCATGGCAGTTGGGCCGCGCGCTGGAAATCGTCGCGCAACACCGCACGCCGCAAACGCCTGTGGTGCTGGGGCGGGACATCGGACGTCCGGGGCAAACCTTACGCACCACGACGCTGGGCGCGTTGACGCCGGATCAGGTGGACATGCGCACGATGGTGTTGATCGGCTCGTCCACCACGTGTGTCTTCCCTCGGGCCACCGGTGGGGATTGGGTTTACACGCCGCGCTGGTACGGGGAAAAACCAGGCAATTGATGGAAAAAAAACGGCTCTCACGGAGCCGTTTTTTTTGCCTGCGTTTTTCCGCCAGGGGTTTTCAGGAGACGAGGTAACCCTTGATCCCGGTGAAGATGATCTGCGCGGCCAGTGCACACACAAACAAGCCCATCAACCGGCTGACGATCTGCAGCCCTTGGTCACCAAGAATCCGCTCGATGCGGTTCGACAGGTACAACACCACACCGACGGTGAAGCTGGCCAGCGCGATACTCATGATCGCAGTGATCTTGTCGTCCCAGTGCGGTTGGCTGACGCCCATCACCAACAGAGCACCGATGGTGCCGGGCCCGACCGTCAGCGGAATCGTCAGCGGCACGATGGTCACGTCTTGCTGCACGTTGTCCGCCTGCACCGCCGGTTTGCCTTGGGCCATGCCCAGCGCCGAGATGAACAGCACGCTGCCGGCGCCAATGCGGAACGCGTCCACGGTGATACCGAAAACATCGAAAATCACCCGCCCGAACAAATACAGCAACACACTGGAAACCAGCGTAGCGATCGCCACTTTCCAGGCCAGACGCCGTTGCTCCTTGCGCGAATAACCGCGGGTCAGGCTGATGAAACAGGACAGCACGAAGAACGGGCTGTAGAGCACGAGCATCTTCAAGTAAACGCTAAACAACACATGGAGCATGGCTTCGGCTCGCATCCAGAGTAGGTGGGGCTGAGTCTATCAGTTGCTCTAATGTCTGTGTGTATCGATGCTGCAAGATTCTTAGTTGTTGGGGTTATTTGTTGGTGTTGTGAACTCGTGTTTTTAAGTTTGTTATTTGTTCTTGGATATGATGTTACAAGTTAGTGTTTGTCGCTATTTAATTGTTTGGGTATTGTTGGTTTCGCAAGTTCATGAGGAGCTTGCTTTTAATTAAGGTAAGGAGTTGTTTTATGAGTAATCAAGTTGTCAGCGCTAACTACATCGCTGCGTGTGTTAAAAGCCTTGAAGAATATGATCTGGGTGAGCCGCTGGTTGGTAACTCTCGTGCTTTCGCCCTGATGGGCGACGAAGTTGAAGCCCCGGCGAAAGGTTCGATTGTTGGTGAGGGCCTCATCGCCTTCAGCGCCAATTTGTCCGGTGTTAATCGCACTGATGCACAGAATGCTTATCTGTATGCCACGCTGGTGGCGAACAAACGCTATCCCCTCGATAGTCAGGGTGTGGAATGGTACACGCTGTTTCGTGAGATCATGACCAATGCCGGCTGGGCTCCTACCAGCAAGTATTTCAGTGATATGCAAGTCGGTGGCACCAGTGTGCGCATGGATAAACTGGTATTGGAGATTCTCGGCTCGGTGATCGCCGGCGCGGCAGTGCCGGGTCCGGCGACTGCGCTGATGTTGAAAGTAGCCGGTGATGCAATTGCCGCTCTGCAGAAACGCGATACGGCACTGACACTTTATGAACGTAACCTCCTGCAGCATGGTGTTTGTGGTGTAACGGCAGGTGCATGTACCGAAATCAACGGTGTAACTGTTTTCGCTATCGGTGCCGTACGCTTCAAACGCAAAAATACCTCGACCAAAGTGATGTTTGTAGATGTCGATATCCGCAACGTAAATCTTTATCGCGGTGAAGCAACTTTCGAAAAGAATGACATGGTCGCTGACGCCGCTCGCGACATTATTGCCCGGAAACTGATCGATCACACGACCAAGAAACTCGACTACGATATTTGATTTGATTATTCGAGAGGGTGGTCGTAGATCGACTGCCCTTTTTAACGGAGGGAGTATGTCATGGAACGCAGTTATTCCGCTTTGACTGTCGGAGCAGCCATTCTGTTGCTGCCTGAGTCAGAAGATCTGGCCCATTATGATGATCTGGTGAATTCGGTACTACTTGCGCAGTTAGTGGCCAACAAGCAGGCAGAAAAAACTCCCGATATCAATTGGTATGACGTTTATGCGCAAGTGCTGGATGATTTCTGGATGCGGTCTATAAGGGCGCGGGAAGATCAATACCTTACTCCAGCTACCGACATTTCAATGGTTCAGTCACTTGTTGCGGTGATGTCCAGAATGGACGTTGAGCAAGCGCAACTGACTGCAGAGGCACTCTCTCGGTTAGCGAGCGTGTCGCCTGTTCATCCCGGCATCAACTTGCTGCGCACGCATATGCAGCGATCATCGACAGGGCAAATGTCGCAGATACCGGAACCGGTGAACAAACTGCATCTGCTCGTGATCGTGGCTCAAACCCCGGCGTCGTTCAGCAGTGTGTATCTCAGCTTTGAAACCGAACAAGCCTTGAGTTCCAATCCATTGACGTTCCTGAACCAGACTGAGAATGGCCAAGGTTTGCTCACGCTGCGTTATGCACAAGCCAATCTGTCAGAGGTCCTTTATGGTCTTGCGCGCAAAGCCATCGCCGAGAAAGTCAAAGACAGGCTTGCCGCTAACGTTGCGATGCTGGCGCTGGATGACGAGCCGCTTTCGGTTACTCCACACCCCTGAGCCATGCCTTCGGCGGAATTGGACCGCAATCCATGGGGGCTCGGAGTGTTCGCGCGAACCCGCCTAGAAGGTGGATGCCGTGCGATTCTGCTGATCACGCTGGGCCACCCAGTGCTCGATCAACTCGCGTAATTGCGACAGTTCCACCGGTTTGGCCATGTGCCCGTCCATGCCGGCCTGACGGGCGCGTTCCTTGTGCTCGGCAAGGATGTGCGCGGTCAGTGCGACGATCGGCGTACGGATACGCTGATTGCTGACTTCCCACGCGCGCAGTTGCTGCGTCGCGGAGAAGCCATCGAGGATCGGCATTTCACAGTCCATCAACACCAGATCGTAACGCTGGGCCTTCATCGCTTGCAGCGCTTCTTCGCCGTTGCTGGCGGTGTCCGGCTGCAGGTTGAGCTTGCCGAGCATGCCGCGAATCACTTTGGTCGAAATGGTGTTGTCTTCGGCGACGAGGATGCGGAAGTCGCTCGGCACTTTCGCCGCCGTGGCCGGGGTCACCACTTGCGGCTGGAACACCACCTGACCTTTGTTGCGCTGGTTGAGCTCGTCCGCCAGGGTGGTCTTGAGGGTGTAGCCGGCCACCGGTTTGGCCAAAATCCGTTTGATCCCCGAGTTGCGGGCGATGATCTTGCTCGGCGCGTTGCTGATGCCGGTGAGCATGATCAGCAGGATGTCGTGGTTCAGGCTCGGGTCTTCCTTGATCTTGGCCGCGAGCTGCATCCCGGTCATGCCGGGCATGTTCTGGTCGAGCAACACCACATCAAAGTAATCACGCAGGTGCGCCTTCGTGCGCAGCAACGCCAGCGCCTCTTTGCCTGAAGGGACCGCGCTGACATTCAAGCCCCACGCGCTGCATTGCTGCACCAGCACTTTGCGGCAGGTGTCGTTGTCATCGACCACCAGTACCCGCGCACCTTGCAGCGGACCATCAAGGTCGGAAGTTGGGTGTTCGAGGCGATCCGGATCCAGTGGCAGGGTCAGCCATAAGGTGCTGCCCTGATTGGCACCACTCTTGATGCCGAATTCGCCGTGCATCAGACGGATCAGTTGCCGTGCAATCACCAGCCCGAGGTTGCCGCCCAGACGGTTGGCCGAGAGAAAGTGCTTGCTGTGCAGCTCGGCGTGCATCAGCGCATCGCGCTCCTCTTGGTCCATCGGTGCACCGCTGTCCTGGACGGCGATACGTAGACGCGGTTTGCTGCTGCGTTCATCGAGGGCGACGACGATCAGCACTTCACCTTCGTCGGTTTTCTTCAGGGCGTTTTCCAGCAGGCTCAGCAGCGTCTGGCGCAGGCGTGTCGGATCGCCGCTGATGACCCGTGGCACTTGTGGCTGGATGAAGCTGATCAGTTCGACGTTCTGCTGTTCGGCCTTGGCCCGGTAGATGCTCAGGCAATCGTCGATCAACGCATTGAGATCGAACTGCACATCGTCCAGTTCGATCTGCCCGGATTCGAGTTTGGAGATGTCGAGAATCTCGTTGATCAGCGTCAGCAATTCGTTGCCGGCGCTGTGGATGGTCTGCACGTAATCGCGTTGCTTGACCGAGAGTGGCGTGCCCAGCAGCAGCTCGGTCATGCCCAGCACACCGTTCATCGGCGTGCGGATTTCATGGCTGATCTTGGCGAGGAACTCGGCTTTGGCGTTGATCTCGGCGTTGCTCGCGGCGAGGTCGCGGCTGACGCTGAAACGACTTTCGGTGATGCTGCGCTGACGTTCGCCCAATGCAATGCTCATCAGCAGGCCACTGATGCAGATGAACGCCATCAACGTCATGATCAGGCCTTGTGGCGACACCAGGGTCAGGCCCAGCAGCGCGGGCAGGATAATCAGCGTGCCGATGTTGAATACCACCATGGCGGCCACGAACAGCCGCGCCGGCCGGTAGCCTTTCTGCCAGTGATAGAACCCTACAAACAACATGCTCAGGCCGGCCAGGGCCACCAGTGCATAGGTGATGATGTTCAGCGGCAGGGTGTTGACGAACAGCAACAGCAGGCTGCAGGTCACGATAAACAGGATGTCGCCCAGCAACAGTCTGTTCAGCAGGTGCGGGCCCAGCGGAGCGAAAAAACGATAGGCGAACATCAACCCGGCCGGAGCAGTCAGCAACAAGGCCAGATAGGCGCCGGGGGTCTGGATTGCATGCCAGTTCGGCAGCCAGGGGCCGGCGAGGTTGAGCAACAGCAACAGGCTCAGCCCCAGCAGACCTTCGCAAACTGCCAGCCACAGGCTGCTGCGCGAGCGGGAATAAGCGTAGCGCACCAGGTTGTGCAGCAGCAGCATGCCGAGGCAGCCGAACAGCAGGCCAAAGAGCAGCGTTTGATTGTGGTTGGCCGCACTCATGACGGCCGATTGCAGGGTCACGTGTGGGCGCAGTTGATGGTCGGAGACCATGCGCACATAGACATCGAGGGTTTTGTCGCTTTGCGGCAGCGGTAGCATGAAGTCGCTGCTGGGCAGCGGCCGCTCGGCCTGAGGCTGGTCGGTGCCGGTGTTGCGCTGCTCGATCAGCCTGTCGCCGTCCAGCACGTAAAGATTGAGCTGTGACAGGTCAGGGGCGAAGATCCGCAGCACTTGCTCGTGCTTGCCGGGGGCCAGTCTGAAGCGCAGCCACAAGGCGCCATCGGGCTCGGCAGCAGTGAGGCGCTGAAGGTCGATGGGGCTGAATTGGTTGGTGTAACGAGCCGAGCGGATGTCGCTCAGTTGCAGACTGCCCTGATCGTCAAGCAATACTGACCAACCACTGCCTTGCGCGGCCTGGGCCGGTAGCATGCAGAGCAAGGTCAGCAACGTGACGGTGAAGCTTATGGCAATCCTGAGCCAGCGCACGGCGAAATCCCTTCGTAGGTTGATGCCAGAATATAACGATGCGCGACGGTGGAACAGCCCGGCGAGAAAGGGCATTCCTCGCCAGACTTGAACGACAGCTTATTCCTGGGTTTCGCCACGTTCACGGGCAATGGCGCGGTAGCCAATGTCGTTACGGTAGAAGCAACCTTCCCAGTCGATGGCCTTGGCCAGCTTGTACGCTTGCTGCTGAGCTTCACCGACGCTGGCGCCCATCGCAGTGGCGCAGAGTACGCGACCACCGGCGGTGACGACCTGACCGTCCTTCAACGCAGTGCCGGCGTGGAAGACTTTGCCTTCCAGGCTGGCCGCTGCATCCAGACCGTTGATCGCCGCGCCTTTGGCGTAGTCGCCCGGGTAACCGCCAGCGGCCAGCACGATGCCGACGCTCGGGCGTGGATCCCACTGCGCTTCAACCTTGTCCAGCGCTTGCGCCAGCGCAGCTTCGACCAGCAGCACCAGGCTCGACTGCAGACGCAGCATCACCGGTTGGGTTTCCGGATCGCCGAAGCGGCAGTTGAACTCGATGACTTTCGGGTTGCCGGCCTTGTCGATCATCAGACCGGCATAGAGGAAACCGGTGTAGACGTTGCCTTCTTCCGCCATGCCGCGCACGGTCGGCCAGATCACCAGATCCATTACGCGCTGGTGCACGTCGGCGGTGACCACCGGGGCAGGGGAGTATGCACCCATGCCGCCAGTGTTAGGGCCGCTGTCGCCATCGCCCACACGTTTGTGATCCTGGCTGGTGGCCATCGGCAGAACGTTTTTGCCGTCGACCATGACGATGAATGACGCTTCTTCACCGTCGAGAAATTCTTCGATCACGACGCGCGAACCGGCGTCACCGAAAGCGTTGCCAGCGAGCATGTCGCGTACGGCATCTTCGGCTTCAGCCAGGGTCATCGCGACGATCACGCCTTTACCGGCGGCCAGGCCATCAGCCTTGATCACGATCGGCGCGCCTTTCTCACGCAGATAAGCCAGGGCCGGCTCGATCTCGGTGAAGTTCTGGTAATCAGCGGTTGGAATCTTGTGGCGCGCAAGGAAATCCTTGGTGAAGGCTTTCGAGCCTTCCAGTTGCGCGGCGCCAGCGGTTGGACCGAAGCAGTCCAGGCCACGAGTGCGGAACAGATCAACCACGCCAGCCACCAGTGGCACTTCCGGGCCGACGATGGTCAGGGAAACGTTTTTCTCGGCGAAGTCGGCCAGTTGCTCAAGGGCCAGCACGTCGATGGCGACGTTCTCGCACTTGGCTTCACTGGCGGTGCCAGCGTTGCCCGGAGCGACAAAAACCTTCTGCACACGCGGATCCTGAGCCACTTTCCAGGCCAGGGCGTGTTCACGGCCACCGCTGCCAATGATCAAAACATTCATTTCAAAAACCTCGGATGACGCTAATTCTGTGGGGGCTGATCGTTCCCACGCTCTGCGTGGGAATGCCTCTACGGACGCTCTGCGTCCAAGGGACGCGGAGCGTCCCGGGCTGCGTGCCCACGCAAAGCGTGGGTACGATCAAGCAATAATCAGTGACGGAAGTGGCGCATGCCCGTAAAGACCATGGCGATGCCGGCTTCATCAGCAGCAGCAATCACTTCGTTGTCACGCATCGAGCCACCCGGCTGGATCACCGCAGTGATGCCGACCTTGGCTGCGTTGTCGAGACCGTCGCGGAACGGGAAAAACGCGTCCGACGCCATCACCGAGCCTGCGACTTGCAGACCGGCATGCTCAGCCTTGATCGCCGCGATACGCGCCGAGTTTACGCGGCTCATCTGGCCAGCGCCGACACCGATGGTCTGACGGTTCTTGGCGTAGACGATGGCGTTGGATTTAACGTACTTGGCGACTTTCCAGGCGAAGATCAGGTCGTGGATTTCCTGTTCGGTCGGGGCGCGTTTGGTCACCACTTTCAGGTCATCGGCGCTGATCATGCCGATATCACGGCTCTGTACCAGCAGGCCGCCGTTGACGCGCTTGTAGTCCCACGCAGCAGCGCGGTCAGCCGACCACTCGCCGCAGGCCAGCAGGCGCACGTTGGCTTTGGCCGCAACAATCGCGCGGGCTTCTTCGCTGACACTTGGGGCGATGATCACTTCAACGAACTGACGCTCGACGATCGCTTTGGCGGTCTCGGCGTCCAGTTCACGGTTGAACGCGATGATGCCGCCGAACGCCGACTCGGTGTCGGTGGCATACGCCAGTTCGTAGGCCTGACGGATGCCGCCTTCAGCATCCGGGCTGACTGCAACGCCGCACGGGTTGGCGTGTTTGACGATCACACAGGCTGGCTTGACGAAGCTCTTCACGCATTCCAGCGCGGCGTCAGTGTCGGCCACGTTGTTGTACGACAGCTCTTTGCCTTGCAGTTGGGTCGCGGTGGCGATGCCGACTTCGGCAGGCTTGGCTTCAACGTAGAACGCCGCGCTCTGGTGCGGGTTCTCGCCGTAGCGCATTTCCTGGGCCTTGATGAACTGGCTGTTGAAGGTGCGCGGGAACTCGCTGCGCCCTTCAGTGCTCAGGGTTTCGGCGGCCTGATTCACGGTGCCCATGTAGTTGGCGATCATGCCGTCGTAGGCAGCGGTGTGTTCGAACGCCTTGAGCATCAGGTCGAAACGCTGAGCGTAGGTCAGGCCACCGGCCTTGAGGCCTTCGAACACGCTGGCGTAATCGCTGGCATTCACCACGATTGCTACGTCTTTATGGTTTTTCGCTGCCGAACGGACCATGGTCGGGCCGCCGATGTCGATGTTTTCGATAGCGGTCGGCAGGTCGCAGCCTGGCTTGTTGATGGTGGCTTCGAACGGGTAGAGGTTGACGGCAACCAGATCGATCGGCTTGATGCCGTGCTCGCTCATGATGGCGTCATCGATACCGCGACGACCGAGGATGCCGCCGTGGATTTTCGGGTGCAGGGTTTTCACCCGACCGTCCATCATCTCGGCGAAACCGGTGTAATCCGCGACTTCCACCGCGGCAACACCGTTGTCGCGCAGCAGCTTGAACGTCCCGCCGGTGGAGAGGATCTCGACGCCCAGAGCTTCGAGCTCCTTGGCAAATTCGAGGATCCCGGTCTTGTCGGAAACGCTGATCAAGGCGCGGCGGATCGGCAGGCGGGTAGTCTGGTCGGTCATCTCAATTTCCATCAAAAGCAAAGGAAGTCAGCAAAAAAGGCGACCGTTTTTTACGCGGGCGCCTTTCTGGTTTGATTGAATGCTTACAGCAGATCGTACTGCTTGAGTTTCTTGCGCAGCGTGCCGCGGTTAAGTCCCAGCAGCTCACTGGCCTTGGTCTGGTTGCCCTTGACGTAGTTCATCACGCTTTCGAGCAGGGGAGCCTCGACTTCGGAGAGCACCAGGTTGTACACATCCGTGACGGACGCGCCCTCAAGGTGGGCGAAATAATTGTGCAGCGCCTTCTCGACACTCCCGCGAAGGGTCTGACCTTCTTCGCTCGGGGTGTTGAGGTGCTGTTTCAAATTCACGTTGTCGCTCACGGGTGCTGTTCCACTCACTAAAGTCTCGGTCATCATCGTCATGCGGCCACCCCTTCTTCGTCCCCTGTCAGGCTCTTGTAATGCTCGGCGAAGAACTCCCGAACATTGGCGCATTGTGTTTCCGTACCATCCAAACGATTGAAGTGGGCGCGAAACTCCTTGGCGCCCGGCAAGGTTGCGAGATACCAGCCCACATGCTTTCGAGCAATGCGCACGCCCATCACGTCCCCATAGAAAGCGTGAAGTGCAGCCAGATGCTCTAGCAGAATGTGTTCCACCTCGATCAGCTCCGGCGCCGGCAATTTCTCGCCCGTGCGCAGGTAATGATCGATCTCGCGAAAAATCCATGGCCGCCCTTGAGCGGCACGGCCTACCAACAGGCCATCGGCACCGGTCGCGTCGAGCACGTATCGGGCCTTTTCCGGCGAATCGATGTCGCCATTGGCAAACACCGGAATCGACACGGCCTGCTTGATCGCGGCAATCGTGTCGTACTCGGCTTCGCCCTTGTACAGATCGGCGCGAGTGCGGCCATGCACTGCCAGCGCGGTGATCCCGGCCTGCTCGGCGATCTTCGCCACGGTTAGGCCGTTCTTGTTGTCGCGATCCCAACCGGTGCGGATCTTCAGGGTCACCGGCACATCAACTGCCGCCACGACGGCGTGCAGGATCTCGGTGACCAGTGCTTCGTCCTTCAACAACGCGGAACCGGCAGCCTTGTTACAGACCTTCTTTGCCGGGCAACCCATGTTGATATCAATAATCTGTGCGCCGAACTCGACATTGGCCCGGGCCGCATCCGCGAGCATCTGCGCATCGCCACCGGCAATCTGTACCGAGCGCGGCTCGGGATCGCCTTCGTGGATCATGCGCAGGCGCGACTTGCGGGTGTTCCACAAGCTCATGTCGCTGGTGACCATTTCCGAGACAACCAGCCCTGCGCCCAGACGCTTGCACAGCTGACGAAAGGGCTGATCGGTGACGCCCGCCATCGGGGCGAGGATCAAGCCGTTCTGCAATGTATATGGGCCGATGCGTACCGCCGACATAGGACTTCCCTGAAGTGGGGCCGGATCATGAGAGTTCGAAAAAGGGTTGGCATGATACCCGCTCTCGATGACTGGATAAAGGCTGAATTGAACAAAATCTGAACAGTTATTCTGTTATTGCCAGCGGTTTGGTTGCCTGGCGCAAAGTCAGAAAACTGCCGTCAATTCAGAAACGATGATGCGATTCACTCGGGCGAGTGGAAACTCAGGCTGTAATTCACCGCTTTTGGTCCTGGATCGAGGATATCCAGCGCGATGTGGATCGGCGTCTGCGGCGGCATTTCCGCCATGCCTTCGAGATCGCCGTTGAGGTATTCGCCAGGTTTGAAGCGACGACTGGCGATCAAGTGGCCGTTCAGGTCGGCAAAGCGCAGTTCCAGCAAGGGAAACGGCTGAGAGAACGTCGCACGGTTATAAATGATCGCGTCGACCACCAGTGCGCCGCTGAATTCAGGGTGACTGCGCACGACCAGATTGCTGCTCTTGATCCGGGCGATGTCGACCTTGGACGGCACGGTGCAGCCGATCTGCGGGCAGATTTGCTGGAACCAGGGACGGTATTGGTCCTGACGCGCCAGCTCTTCGAAATGATAGGCAACGTATTGGCCACCGAGGCCGGCAGCGGCGATCAGTACCAACAGCAGCCAGAGCAGACGTCGGCCCCAAGGGGAACGGCGCTTCTGCCAATCCAGTTGCAACGGATCGTCAGTGAGGTCCTGCAACACTTCGGCGCGCGAGCCGGAGTCTGCGCGTTCACGCTTTTTGCGTACCGGCACGAGGGTTGGCAGGTCGTCGTCTTCGGTTTCGTCGCTGGCGGAAAAGCGCTCGCGACGGGCGTTCGGGTCAATCGGATCGTGCAAACGCAATTGCGGAATGGCCGGCTCGTCATCCAGATCCACCGGTTCCAGCGACAGCGAAGGCTCGGTGCGCGCGGATCTGGCCGGTTCGAACTCGACCACTCGCGGCTCGTCCGCCGGTTCTGCCGTACGCTCGTCGGCGGGCTCGCTGAACAGGCTGTCCGGCCACACCGCTTCATCCGGCTCCGGGCTGTCGCGACGTGCACTAAGGGAATCTTCGCGAGACCGGCCGAGTTCGCTGATCGGCTGGATTTCCCGTTGTTCGAGGCGAGCGAGTTCTTCGTCCAGATCGAGGCTGTCGAGATCCAGCTCCGAGGCGCTCCATTGCTTTTGGTTGATGGCGCGCGGCGCGGGCGGTTCGACGACGGCAGGCGCTTCGATGACCGGCACCGGTTCGGCAGGCGACGCGACTTCAGCGAGCGGCGGCGCAACCGGCGTCACCGCGTCCTTGCCGGCGTGTTGTTCCAGCAGCTGTTTGGCCGCGTTGAACACTTGCAGGCAGGAGCCGCAGCGAACCACCCCGCGGGCCACGCTCAATTGAGCATGGCTGACACGGAAGCTGGTTTGGCAATGCGGGCACTGGGTGACGAAGCTGTCGGTCATGCGGCGATCCGGATTGTGCAGGCGGTCATATTAGCGCCGACGGCCGGTGATGCGCACCCAGCCATCGCGATTGGCGATCGGGTCGAGATCGAAGTCCTGGGCGTAAGCGGCGGCGACTTCATCACCTTGCTCGGCCAGAATGCCCGACAGCGCCAGACGGCCACCGGTCTTGACCAGCCCGGACAACTGCGGCGCCAGCGAAACCAGCGGACCGGCGAGAATGTTGGCGACCAGCACATCGGCCTGGACCTGCGGCAGGTCTTCCGGCAGGTACAGCGGAAAGAGTTCGTCAGCGATGTTGTTGCGCCCGGCGTTATCGCGCGAGGCTTCCAGCGCCTGTACGTCGATGTCGGTGCCGACCGCTTCTTTGGCGCCGAGCAGCAGCGCAGCAATCGCCAGAATCCCCGAGCCGCAGCCGAAATCCAGCACGTTGCAGTCTTTCAGGTCCTGGCCGTCGAGCCATTCCAGGCACAGTGCGGTGGTCGGGTGGGTGCCGGTGCCGAACGCCAGGCCCGGGTCGAGCAGCAGGTTGACTGCATCAGGCTCAGGCGCGGCGTGCCAGCTCGGCACGATCCACAGGCGCTGACCGAAACGCATCGGCTCAAAACCGTCCATCCAGCTGCGTTCCCAATCCTGATCTTCGATGACTTCGCTGTGATGCTCGGGCAGCGGGCTGCCGGTCAGCAGTTCCAGATGGGCCAGAACCGGTGCCGGTTCCGTGCCGCCCTCGAACAGCGCCAACAGGTGCGTGTGCGCCCACAGCGGCGTGGTATTGAGTTCCGGCTCGAAGATCGGCTGATCTTCGGCGTCCATGAAGGTCACCGATACGGCGCCCACTTCAAGGAAAGCGTCTTCGTAGGTTTCGGCTTGTTCCGGGCTGATGGCGAGACGTACTTGCAGCCAAGGCATGGCGGGCACCTTTGAAAAAATATTGATTGCAGCCTAGCGGCCTGCGAGAAGCGCGCAAGTTTACGCGAGCGCAGGCGGTTTGTGGGAGGAGCATTTGTAGCGCAGATGTTGTGTGGCTTGAAACCTGTGGGAGCGAGCCTGCTCGCGAGTGCGGTGGCTCAGCAATGAAGACGGAGACTGTTTCGGCCTCTTCGCGAGCAGGCTCGCTTCCACAAGGGATTTGTGAAACCTGCAGAAACAACAAAGCCGCCCGAAGGCGGCTTTGTCTGGTGCGGACAGAAGCTTAGTGCTTCTCGCCAGCCAGCTTGTGCTCGAGGTAGTGAATGTTTACACCACCCTTGCAGAAGCCTTCGTCACGAACCAGATCACGGTGCAGCGGGATGTTGGTCTTGATCCCGTCTACCACGATTTCGTCCAGGGCATTGCGCATGCGGGCCATGGCTTCGTCGCGGGTGGCGCCGTAAGTGATCAGCTTGCCGATCAGCGAGTCGTAGTTCGGTGGAACGGCATAGCCACTGTACAGGTGCGAATCGACGCGAACGCCGTTGCCGCCTGGAGCGTGGAAATGCTTGACCGTGCCCGGGCTCGGCATGAAGGTTTTCGGGTCTTCAGCGTTGATCCGGCATTCCAGCGAGTGACCGCGGATCACCACGTCATCCTGGGTGAACGACAACTTGTTGCCAGCGGCGATGCTGAGCATCTCCTTGACGATGTCGATACCGGTGACCATTTCCGAAACCGGGTGCTCCACCTGAACACGGGTGTTCATTTCGATGAAGTAGAAACGACCGTTCTCGTACAGGAACTCGAAAGTGCCCGCGCCGCGGTAACCGATGTCGATGCACGCCTTGACGCAGCGAGCCAGAACTTCCTCACGCGCTTTCTCGTCGATGCCCGGTGCCGGCGCTTCTTCGAGAACTTTCTGGTGACGACGTTGCAGCGAGCAATCGCGGTCGCCCAGATGGATTGCGTGACCCTGGCCGTCGGACAGCACCTGCACTTCGACGTGGCGCGGGTTGGTGAGGAATTTTTCCAGATACACCATCGGGTTGCCGAACGCCGCGCCTGCTTCGGTGCGGGTCAGTTTGGCGAAGGCGATCAGGTCTTCTTCCTTGTGCACTACGCGCATGCCGCGACCACCACCGCCGCCAGCGGCTTTGATGATCACCGGGTAGCCGACTTCACGACCAATGCGCAGCGCCGTTTCTTCGTCTTCCGGCAGTGGGCCGTCGGAACCTGGAACGGTCGGTACGCCTGCTTCGATCATCGCGTGCTTGGCCGATACCTTGTCGCCCATCAGGCGAATGGTTTCGGCTTTAGGGCCGATGAAAGCGAAGCCGGAGTTTTCGACCTGCTCGGCAAAATCGGCGTTTTCCGCGAGGAAACCGTAGCCTGGGTGAATGGCGGTGGCGCCAGTCACTTCGGCGGCAGCGATGATGGCCGGGATGTGCAGGTAGGACTGAGCGGCAGACGCCGGGCCGATGCAGACGGATTCGTCTGCCAGACCCAGGTGCATCAGCTCTTTGTCGGCCTTGGAGTAAACGGCGACGGTCTTGATGCCCATCTCTTTGCAGGCACGCAGAATCCGCAGGGCGATCTCACCGCGGTTAGCGATCAGAACTTTTTCCAACTTCGCAGTCATCAAAGGCTCTCCGCAGTTCAAACGATGGTGAACAGCGGTTGGTCGTACTCAACCGGCTGGCCGTCTTCGACGAGGATGGACTCGATCACACCGCTGGTTTCAGCTTCGATGTGGTTCATCATCTTCATGGCTTCGACGATGCACAGAGTGTCGCCTTTCTTCACGGTCTGGCCGACTTCAACGAAGGCTGGCGAGGCTGGCGAAGATTTACGGTAGAACGTGCCGACCATCGGCGAACGGGCAACAGTGCCGTTCAGCGCAGGGGCAGCAGCGGCAGCCGGGGCTGCAGCAGCAACCGGAGCAGCAACAGGTGCGGCAGCCGGCGCTTGCATCGGAGCCGGTGCGTAGTACTGCTGAGCCGGGGTCTTGCTGTGACGGCTGATGCGTACGGACTCTTCGCCTTCCTTGATCTCGAGCTCGTCGATGCCGGACTCTTCCAGCAATTCGATCAATTTCTTAACTTTACGGATATCCATGAATCATCAACTCCCAAGGGTCGGTCAGGGGCGCTTAACGCTTGTAGTTCAAGTCGTTGCCTGTGTTTCAAGCTGTTCTAGCGCAGCCTCCAGGGCCAGTCGGTAACCGCTGGCGCCAAGGCCGCAGATCACTCCCACCGCTACGTCGGAGAAGTAAGAGTGATGGCGGAAAGGTTCGCGTTTGTGCACGTTGGACAAATGCACTTCGATGAATGGGATGCTCACTCCCAGCAGCGCGTCACGTAATGCGACGCTTGTGTGCGTAAAAGCTGCTGGATTGATCAGAATGAAGTCGACGCCTTCGCCGCGGGCGGCGTGGATGCGGTCGATCAATTCGTACTCGGCATTGCTTTGCAGATACAGCAGATGATGGCCGGCTTCACGGGCGCGACGCTCCAGATCCTGATTGATCTGCGCCAGGGTCGTTGAACCGTAGGTACCGGGTTCGCGGGTGCCGAGCAGGTTCAGGTTGGGGCCGTGCAGCACCAGTAGGGTTGCCATCTGCGTTGTCCTTGTTATGGGTGAGCAATGTTCAGAACCCGGCGACTATGCCGCAAAGACTTTGTGACTGTCCAGTTCTATGCAATAGCCAGCACGATGGCCGATGTTTGCGCGAAATATGTGACTGAGAGATTAGATCCGGTCACTTGTGGCGTCTTGACTCACGCCTTCGCGAGCAGGGGTATGCACTCCAATGTGTGAGCGAGCTTGCTCGCGAAGGCGATTTGTCAGACGCGAAAGGCTTGAACGGCGGTATGCAGTTGCCCGCCTAATACCAGCAAGTTCTCGCCTTGTTCGCGGCCGCGACCGATCCGCACCAGGTTATCGCCACCCAACTGATGAATGCGCTCGCTGTGATCGCGAATCTCGCTGACCGCGCCGCTCTGCTGCGCCGTCACGTCGGCGATGCGAATCGCCGTGTCGGAAATCGTCTGGATCGCGCCGACAATTTTATCCAGCGCACCGTCCGCCGCTTGCGCCTGACTGGCCGTGGCTTCGGCGTGTTCGACCTGTGCGCGCATGCCTTCGACCGATTGCCGGGCGGCGGTTTGCAGGCCGGCGATCAGGGTTTGAATTTCCGCCGTCGCGCCGGCGGTGCGCTGTGCCAACGAGCGCACCTCTTCCGCGACCACGGCGAAACCACGGCCCATTTCTCCGGCGCGCGCCGCTTCAATCGCCGCGTTGAGGGCGAGCAGATTGGTCTGATCGGCAATCGAGCGAATCACCGTCAACACGCCTCCAATGGTCGCCGACTCCTCGGCCAGATGCTCGATCATCTGCGCGTTGCCCTGAACTTCGCCGACCAACGCGTGCAGCCCGGTCAAGCTTTGGCCGATCACCGTCTGGCCGTGCTCAACCGCCAATCCTGCATGACGGCTGGCGTCAGCAGCCTGCTGCGCATCGCCGGCCACTTGCTGGATGGTCGCTTCAAGTTCGCCGAGGGAATCGCGGATCAACGCGGTGTCGCCGGCCTGATGTTCAGCGCCGCTGTGCAATTCGTTACTCAATTCGGCGAGGGTGCGGCTGCTGCCCGCGACTTGTTCGGCGTTGCCGCGAATGGTCCCGACCAGATCCACCAGATAGGCGCGCAAGCGGTTCAACGAGGCTTCGATGTCGTGCAGTTCACGGTTGGTTTTGCCCAGATGAATGTCGCGACTGAAGTCGCCTTCGGCCCAAGTCGAGAGGGCCGGTGCGAGGCTGGTCAGCGTGCGTGACAGGCGTCGCTGCAAGGTGTCGATCAGTAGAGCGATCAGCAGAATCAGGCCGATCATCACGCCTTGCATCAGGCGCACTTCGCCCTGAATTTGCCCGTGTTGGGCGCGTACGACCGGCTCGAGTCCGGCGATGGCCTGCTGGACGGCGGCGATTTTCTGGTGAGTCGCGGTACTGAGGTCGGCGCGTTTCTGGATTTGATCGCGAGTGCGGGCCAGCTCAGCCGGGTAGCGCCCGAGCAAGCTGTTGAGTTCGCGTTTGAAGCTGACACCTGCGTCTTCGGCGGTAGCCTTCTCAGTGTTTTCGATACCCATCATCGCGGCGAAATCATCACTGCCGGACTCGTTGTTGGCGACCACGCCAAGCAAGGGCAGGGCATCAATCAACTGCGCCTGTGTGCGGATGTTGGCCACCTCGCGCTCAACGTCGGCCGCCAGTTCACTGCGACCACTGCTGACCAGTTTGTCCCGCGCCAGCGACAGTTTGCCCAAATGCTGAGAGGCGATGAGCAGCGGGGTCATATAAGCGGCGTTGCCGTTGGCGTAGGTGCTGAGTTGATCGAGGCTGGCGCTCAATTCACGCTCGGCCTGCAACAGCAGCGCTTGCGGATCACCGGCCAGTTTGCCGGCGGCGAGCAGGTCGGTTTTGCTGAATTCTTCCAGACCGCTCAGGCTCGGGCGCAGGCTGTCGGCCAGCGCGGGCGGCAATTCACTGAGTTCTTTCTGCAACGCTTCGATGGACTGGGTGGCGCTGCTCAGGCGCAGGGCATCGCCGCTGGCGAGGTAATCCTCGACGTTGCGTGCGACCTCGTTCTGAAATTGCTGCGACAGCCCGAGATAGCGCTCCATCAATAGATAGGGGCGTTCCAGAGCTTTTTGCGACCACCACAGCGTGGCGCCGAGTGCGACGCACACGGCAACCAGCAGCAGAGTATTGAGATTGGTGAGCAACTTCAGGCGCATGACGGCTACCAACGGCAGAAATGGTAAGCGCCTGAATTTATTGCGGTTCTGTTACAGGGTTATGACCGAATCAGTGGATTCCGATGAAAAAGTGGCACTTTGCTTTGATTCGCGCGCGGTCTGCACCCGATTGCGTCCCGCACCCTTGGCGCGGTACAGCGCCTCGTCGGCCTGACTGGCCATCATCAGGCTGTCGCAGTCGTCGTGCATTTCCACCACGCCGGCACTGAAGGTGCACCACAAATCCTGCGGCTGCGCCGGGTAATGAATTTCGGCGAAGCGTTGGCGGATCTCGTCGAGGACTTTGTGCGCGGCTTCTATATCGGTGTCCGGCATGACGATCGCGAATTCTTCGCCGCCGTAACGGCCGATGAAATCGGTCTTGCGCAAACGTTGCTTGAGAAACAGCGCCAGGCTCTTGATCACACGGTCGCCCATCGGGTGGCCGTGGCTGTCGTTGACCCGTTTGAAATGGTCGATGTCGAGCATCGCAAAGCTCAGCGGCTTGTTCTCGCGGCGGGCGCGGAACGAGCAGTCTTCGAGCAATTGCAGAATGTGCGTGTGGTTGTACAAACCGGTGAGGCTGTCACGCACCATCCGTGCTTTCAGATTGCGCGCGCGGGCGGCGCGGTTGCGCACGGTGGTGATCAGGTGACGTGGCTTGATCGGTTTGGTCAGAAAATCATCGCCGCCCTCGCTCATCGCGTCGAGCTGCTTGTCCAGATCGTCTTCGGCCGACAGATAGATGATCGGCACGCTGACATAACGGTCGTTGTGACGAATCACCTTGGCCAGTTCGGTGCCGGTGCAGGCTGGCATGTACATGTCGAGGATGATCAGGTCCGGCTGGAAATCCGCCAGTTCGGCCATCGCCTGAATCGGTTCGATCAGGGTGCGCGTGACGATGCCGGCGCTGTTGAGCAGGCGTTCGGTGTGCAAGGCCTGCGCACGCGAGTCGTCGATGATCAGGACTTTATAAGGTTCGTACTGGGCGACGCAGGTGAGGACTTCGATCTTCTCCAGCAGGCTCGAAGCTTCGAGGGTGCCGGTGAGGAATTCCTGGCCACCGGCGCGCACGGCAGCTAGACGGGTCGGAGTGTCGGTTTCGTGCAGGCTGAAAAACAGCAGCGGCAGCGGTTCATCCAGACCCATCTGCGCTTCGGCGGCGAGTTTCAGGCCGATGCCGGCGCCGCTGAAGTCCACGTCCATGACAATTGCCGCTGGCAAGCGCTCGACCATCGAGGAGCGAAACGCGGAAACGCTGTCCAGCGCCTGCGCGCTCAAGCCGAAGAATTCCAGCTGCTTGGCCAACCGCTCGGCACGGTCGTAGTCTTGCAGCATCACGTAAATCGGTTTGCGCAGCGGCGGCAGGAAGGTCTGATCGAGTTGATCGCCATGGCGCAGGCCGGTGCGCGACAGACGCTGCATCAAACGATTGAGATCGGTGATAAGGCCGCTGCTGAGGCGGCCGCGATTGGCGTCCACCGCTTCCAGCGACTGACCGATGTGGCGCGCGAGATGCGTGTGTTCGGGCTGTTCGAAACGCTCGGCGAAACGCAGCAGGCGCAAGTTCGCCTCGCTCAGTTCGGCGAGGTCGACAGTGGACCACTCACTGCGTTGCAGGCGCTGCCATATCTCAAGAATCTGACGCGCCTGATGAATTACCCGCTGGGCAAAGTGGTGCTTGAGACGCTCACGGCTGGGGTCTTCTGGCTCGGTCATATCCTGACTACTAGTTAGGCTGCATGCTGAGATCGACTGGTGGCTCTATGCTAGCACCTCTTTTCCCTTACACGCGTGTCGTACGTCAATAATCTGCAATGCGTCACCATTCAGTTTCTGACCGATTGGTTTTGTATTCGACCTGGTCGTCGGCTATACACCCGGCTCGCGGGGGCTTTGGGACGTTTCCTATCGTTTGCGACGAAGCTTCGTGGCCTCGGATGGTCATGGTCTGACAGGGCTTTCTGATTTTACGTCGAAGTGGTTTCACAGCGTTTTTTGCTTGGTAGGGTTCAGGGATTCCCCTAGAAGCTGTCCGCCCGACATGAGCCAGTGTTTCAACGAACATGCCAGCGATGAACAACGCCTGAACCACAACACCGTGCCCGTGGCCGATTGTGAATGCACCGAAGAATTGCTGTATGGCGAAAAGGTGCGCGTGACCGAGGTGCCGGTGCTCACGTGCCAGTGCCTGTGGCGCGCGTATCAGCGCCAGGCCGAGGAAATCGTTGCGCCCGAGGGTGTGTTTATCGCTGACCCGGTCAAGCGCAACCGAGCGATCAACGCGGCGTATGCCCGACTCTGGCAACACGACAAGCGATTCCAGTGGGCCGGTTTGGCAGCGTTCGCGTCCAAGCAGGTGGGCTGCGGCTTGCTGCACGCGGCTGACAGTATCGAACGTATCCGCGAAGAACACGAAGCGCGCCAGCGAGTGCGGGAGGGGCGGCGTGCGTCCGGATTGCTGACGCCGGGACAAATGCCGGAGCAGGCTGAAGACTTGCGGGAATACGAAAAGGCGCAGGCGCGTAATCCTGTGCCGTCCGTGGATTTTCGCGCCAGCGGCGAAGAGCTGTCATTGGTGCAGCAACAGTTCCAGCATGTGTACGAGATGATGGCGATGGGTAATACCACGCTGTTTCTGGATGTTTATCCGTTGCATCAGTTTTATGCGGTGCGTGGGTTGGGGGAGTTGAAGAAGTGTCTTGAGGATCGGCAAAACATCTATGGGCATGCAAAATTTCCAATGCTATGGCCAGTGGGGCAGAAGCAACTTCGCTTCGGTTTGAGATTCCCGGAAGTCGTGAAGGCCTTCGAGGCTATAGAGGCAGGAAGTATTGCCGAAAGCGTGGAGCATCTTGCGAGGCACGAGCAGCGAAACATTCTTCAGCCGACCATTTACGAAAATCGCCATCTGGTAACCCTGTTACGTGGCAATCATCTTTCTTTCGTTACTGGTTTTCCTTCCGGCGTTGCGCAGGCCATAGAGTTGACGATGACCAGTCAATGCCAGCGGGTCGATGACGGACGGACGATCAGTTTCAGCAGTCATCCACTCGCTGATTTGTCCGATATTGATCAGCGAATGGAGTTCGTGCTCCGGGCGGCAGCTCGTTTTGACCAAATGCTCAATGACGAGAATAGAGATTCATTGGCGCAGTCCATAAGTGAAATCGCCGCCATGGAGGGCACTTGATGACCTCACGTATCGCTTTGTTCAAACGGCGCTGTTGGGCGTGGCTGGTGTTTTCTGCCGTTTTGGCATTGGCCATCGCGCACCGGTTGACGCAGCCATTATGGGATGACCCCGTGATCGCTCTGGAGCTGGGAGGGACTTATGAAAATATGCGCGAACACTCAACGGCCCCTTTTAGTCCACTAATCCGGGGTCACATCTGGGGAGGCATTCCGAAGACGGATGCACGTTTGCGCTTTGTCGATTCGCAGTACGGTTTCGAGACGCCTCTTGCGCGGTTTTTGTCGGTAGGTTTCAACGACAACGTGGTCGATGACATCCGCATGTCTCCGCAAATAGAGCCGTTGCTGATCGACGATGCCATGAGAGTTGTTCTCGACCTGCAGGCCCAATGGTGCGCGAAAGGCTGGAGAGCGATTGGCACACGGCGCAACCCGACCATTGCGGATACTCCTGAGTGGCGGGCGTATATCCAGTCCGGTGAGCTCGCTGGCCAGTCCTATTGGCAGGCTGGCGACAAGTATCAGGCAATGCTGGTTCTCGGGCGGTTCAGGGACTCCAGGCACCCTGATCAGGAACGCTACCTCATTACCCTCGCTATTGCGGAGCCGTGGCTCCAATTCGAAGAAGACGACCGCCGCTTCGAACCTAACCATTCCCCCCCGCCCCAGCCCGAAGAAGGAGCCGGTCCATGCCCGGCTTCGAATGCATCGGAACAATCCATCCTAAAAGTAGCCGCAATGGAGGGTGCTTGATGATCAAGCGTTTTTCTTGGTCCAACGGGCGCAGTTGGGTGTGGCTGGTGCTTTGTGCTGTTTTGACAATGGTTGCCTGGCGTCAGTTGACGCAGCCATTGTGGGGCGACCCCGTGATCGCTCTGGCGCTGGGAGGAACTTATGAAAATATGCGCGAACACTCAACGGCCCCTTTTAGTCCACTAATCCGGGGTCACATCTGGGGAGGCATTCCTAAGACGGATGCACGTTTGCGCTTTGTCGATTCGCAGTACGGTTTCGAGACGCCTCTTGCGCGGTTTTTGTCGGTAGGTTTCAACGACAACGTGGTCGATGACATCCGCATGTCTCCGCAAATAGAGCCGTTGCTGATCGACGATGCCATGAAAGTTGTTCTCGACCTGCAGGCCCAGTGGTGCGCAAAAGGCTGGAGGCCGGTGGGAACCCGGCGCTATCCCACCATTGCTGATACTCCCGAATGGCGGGCCTACCTCAGACCAGGCGTGCTCCAAGGGCATGCCTATTGGCAGGCCGGCGACAAGTATCAAGTGATGCTGATATTGGCGCGATTCAGAGACTCGCGGCATCTCGACCAAGAGCGCTATCTCATCACCCTTGATATTGGCGAAGCGTGGAGACTTTTTGAGGAAGAACAAGGTCGCCTCGAACCTCACCATTCCCCCCCACCCCAACCCCCAAAAGGAGCCACCCCATGCCCATCCCAGCCTTCATGACCCTCCACGGCAGTCGACAGGGCCTGATCAGTGCCGGCGCTTTTACCGAGGCGTCAGTGGGCAACAGCTACCAGAGCGGGCGTGAAGACAAGATCATGATTCAGGCCTTGAGCCACGGGATTTTCGTGCCGAAGAACGCCGGGGCAGGGCGGCGGATGCATAAACCGCTGATCGTCACCAAGACCATCGACAAGGCCTCGCCGCTGATCAATACCGCGTTGTGTTCCGGCGAGTTGCTGAGCCAATGCCGGGTGGAGTGGTTTCGCACCTCGGCGCAGGGTGTTCAGGAACACTTCTACACGATGGAACTGGAAGACGCGGTGATCGTTGGCGCTGAAATACTGATGCCGCACTGCCAGGACCCCGACACTTCTCATCTCACGCAGTTAGAGAAAATCCATTTCAGCTATCGGCGTATCTACTGGCGCCACGAAGTCAGCCGGACGATGGGTTCCGACGAATGGCAAGGCGAGGGGCAGGGATGAGGCTGGTTTATCACGCGGACCTGAGCGAGGCCGATCGTCAGCATGTCTATCCGCAGGATCAGGCGTTGGAGCGAGTCTGTCAGGCTCTGCTGGAACGACGAGCGCTTGAAGGGCTCGATGAGTTGCGATCGGGCTTGATGATCAATCTGGACAGCGAGGTACTCGACCAGCTCGAACGCGGAGACTGGCTGTTACTCAAGTCACAAGCCGAATTCGGCCAATGGCCGGTCGCTGCGGCGATCTTTGATCACGCGGTGCTGGAACTGATGAATAATCCCCCGGCGCAGCCTACCCGAGCCCCGCAGATCTTCCGTCTGGTCGACAGCATGACCGGCGAGCCACTGACACAGCAGGCGTACACCGCAACGGTCGACGGTGTCCCCAGCCAGCGCAAGACTGACGCAGCGGGCATCGCACATCTATTTACCCCGGAGGATGTCCGGCAGATTTCCCTGAAAATTTTCAACGTCTGAATCGCGCGTCTATCCTTTCGCTCTCGGGCGACCATTGCAGGTTTTTCTCCAACGTCCCAATAGCGGGTGCCCGGCCAAGGCACGTTGTTGTATGGTTGTGGTCGAACCGTTGAACCCAAGTGATTGAAAGGATATCGCCATGCTGGACTGGAAAAACCGCGCGGGCAGCGCGCCTGAACGTGCCGCTGAACCCAAGTCGGCCACCCGCAGCTATGTCGGCGGAGTGCTGTTCAGCCGTGCTTTGGCCACGCTGATCGGCCTCTATCTGCTGGTGACCATCGGCCTTGGCTGGTACTGGAGCCAGGAGCCGGCTCTGTTTCCGGTCGCACAAAACGCGCAAGTGGCTGCCGAGAAAGAAGGCAAGCAGATGGTGATCGGCTACACCACGGTCGAAACCCTGAAGACCGTTGCCGGCACGCTGCTCAACAAGCCGGGCGGCTACATTTCCAATGACCGCTTCCCGCCAGGCCTGTGGATGGACAACACGCCGAGCTGGGAATACGGCGTGCTGGTGCAGGTGCGTGACCTGACCCGCGCCTTGCGCAAAGACTTCGCCCGTTCTCAGTCGCAGTCGGCGGAAGATGCCGATCTGGCCAAGGCCGAGCCGCGTTTCAACTTCGACAACAAGAGCTGGATCCTGCCGTCGAGTGAGTCGGAGTACCAGGAAGGCATCAATTCCCTGAGCCGTTATCAGGCGCGCCTGTCTGATCCGACCCAGAAAAACGCGCTGTTCTATGCCCGCGCCGACAACCTGAACAACTGGCTCGGCGATGTCGGCACTCGTCTCGGTTCGCTGTCGCAACGCCTGTCGGCCAGCGTTGGCCGGGTCAAACTGAACACCGCGCTGAAAACCGAAGTCCCGGCCATCGGCGAAGTGCCGCAGGTTGATGAAGAAGTCGTCGAGACCCCATGGATGCAGATCGACAACGTATTCTACGAAGCTCGCGGTCAGGCCTGGGCGCTGTCGCACCTGCTGCGCGCCATCGAAGTCGACTTCGCCGATGTGCTGGCGAAGAAAAACGCCACGGTCAGCGTGCGTCAGATCATCCGTGAGCTGGAAGCC
The DNA here is from genome assembly GCF_050586545.1 of Pseudomonas sp. WC2. NCBI lineage: Bacteria > Pseudomonadati > Pseudomonadota > Gammaproteobacteria > Pseudomonadales > Pseudomonadaceae > Pseudomonas > Pseudomonas sp. WC2. The sequence continues at coordinate 151,899 of NZ_JBOBDR010000012.1, forward strand.
TCGCAGGAACCGGTCTGGAGTCCTATGATTCTCAACGGCAGTGGCTTCGGCGTGCTGGCCAACCATTCGCTGGTCATGGCCAACTACATTTCCCGAGCCAACGCCGCTGTGATCGATTTGCGTCAACTGCTCAATCAGGGCTGATACATGAGTCAGAACGCCAAAGAGGCGGCCCATCGCGCCGCCTCCGATGCTGAACAGATCGCTTGGGTCGACGAGCAGGACAACCTGCTCGGCGCTCTGGTGCGTGCTGATTTGCGCGAACGCGGGCTGATCGGCCGTGGCACCTACATCATGTTGTTCAATTCCGCCGGTGAGCTGTGCGTGCACCGGCGCACCTTGAGCAAGGCGATCTATCCCGGTTACTGGGACGTGGCGGCGGGCGGCATGGTGCAGGCTGACGAGACTTACGCCGAATCGGCCGCCCGTGAGCTGGAAGAAGAATTGGGCGTCAGCGGTGTCGAGCTGACGGCCCACGACCATTTCTACTTCGAAGACACCGGCAACCGTCTGTGGTGTTCGGCGTTTTCCGCGGTATGGGACGGCCCGCTGAAACTGCAGCCGGAAGAAGTGCTGGAAGCGCGCTTTATTCCGGTCGAGCAGGTCATGCAGGAAATCGTGCAAAAGCCTTATTGCCCGGACTCTCTGGCCGCCTTGAAGCGCTATCTCAAGGCGCAGCAAAGCGACGTCGCAAAGAACACATAAATTGGCGCTGATTGGCACTTAGCAATCGGGATTTTTGCCGTTACACTGCGCGACCTTTTCAAGCTGCACCGTCCTGCTTTTATTGAAGCATCGGTGCAGTAGCGCTGCCCCTGCCTGAGTGGGGCTTCGCGGTCGCTGACCTTGCCCAAGGTTGCGATCTGTCTTTGTCCTCCCAAGAGGATTGCCGGTGGCCAAAAAAGCCGCATCCTTCGCCGCCCTTGGTGGCCTGGTATTTTCCACCGACGCAGGTCGTCATTGCCCGGAATGCAGTAAGCCGGTGGACGCCTGTATCTGCAAACAAACCGTGATTCCGGCCGGCGACGGCATTGCCCGCGTGCGTCGCGAGAGCAAGGGCCGTGGCGGCAAGACGGTGACCACCATCACCGGCGTGCCACTGGCCGAAGATGCGCTCAAAGAGTTGGCGACAACGTTGAAGAAACGTTGCGGCACTGGCGGGGCGTTGAAAGACGGCATCATCGAAATCCAGGGCGATCATGTCGAGCTACTCTTGGCTGAGCTGATCAAGCACGGTTTCAAAGCGAAGAAGTCCGGCGGCTAGCAGCCTCTGTGAAATCCATCTGCGGCTTGATCCGGCGCTGAAACACTTCAGATCCGGCGTCGTCTCCATGGTTTTCACAGAGCCTGTTCATGACCGGTTTCTAAACTCCACGCAGTCAGTGCGGTCTACCGCCGCGCTGACGAACCGTCATTTTCATACTTTAGACTGCGCCGGCCTGAGATCAGGCGACGCACTATGACTTCTTTATAGGGGACTTCGATGTCCGTACGACGCACACGCAAAGACGATGGCAGCCAATGGACAGTTGCGGACAGCCGCAGTGTTTACGGGATCCGCCATTGGGGGGCCGGGTATTTCGCGATCAATGACGCCGGTCGCGTCGAAGTTCGTCCGAACGGCCCGAGCAGCTCGCCTATCGACCTGTTCGAGCAAGTCGACCAACTGCGCAAAAGCGGTTTGTCCTTGCCGTTGCTGGTTCGTTTCCCCGATATCCTGCAAGACCGCGTCCGCCAGCTGACCGGCGCTTTCGATGCGAACATCGAGCGCCTGGAATACCAGAGCAAATACACCGCGCTGTACCCGATCAAGGTTAACCAGCAAGAAGCGGTGATCGAGAACATCATCGCCACCCAAGACGTGTCCATCGGTCTGGAAGCCGGCTCCAAGCCTGAGTTGCTGGCCGTATTGGCCCTGGCGCCGAAGGGCGGCACCATCGTCTGCAATGGTTACAAGGACCGCGAGTTCATCCGTCTGGCGCTGATGGGCCAGAAGCTTGGCCACAACGTATTTATCGTCATCGAGAAAGAGTCCGAAGTCGCTCTGGTCATCGAAGAGGCCGCCTCGCTGAAGGTCAAGCCACAGGTCGGCCTGCGCGTGCGGCTGTCGTCGCTGGCGTCGTCGAAGTGGGCGGACACCGGTGGCGAGAAATCCAAATTCGGTCTGTCGGCGGCGCAGTTGCTGTCGGTGGTTGAGCGCTTCCGCGCGGCCGGTCTCGATCAGGGCATTCGCCTGCTGCATTTTCACATGGGTTCGCAGATCGCCAACCTCGCTGACTATCAGCACGGCTTCAAAGAAGCGATCCGTTACTACGGCGAACTGCGCAACCTCGGTCTGCCGGTCGATCACATCGACGTCGGTGGCGGTCTGGGCGTCGATTACGACGGCACGCACTCGCGCAACGCCAGCTCGATCAACTACGACATGGACGATTACGCCGGTGTCGTGGTCGGCATGCTTAAGGAGTTCTGCGACGCGCAGGCCTTGCCGCATCCGCACATCTTCTCCGAAAGCGGTCGCTCGCTGACTGCGCACCACGCGATGCTGGTGGTGCAGGTGACCGACGTCGAGAAGCACAACGACGAGATCCCGCAGATCGAAAACAAGGAAGCGCTGCCGGAAACCGTGCAGTGGCTGGTTGATCTGCTCGGTCCGACCGACATCGAAATGGTCACCGAAACCTACTGGCGCGCGACGCACTACATGAGCGACGTGGCTGCGCAGTACGCTGACGGCAAGCTGACCCTGGCCGAAAAAGCCTTGGCAGAGCAGTGCTACTTCGCCGTGTGCCGGCGCCTGCACAACTCGCTGAAGGCGCGTCAGCGTTCGCACCGTCAGGTGCTCGACGAGCTCAACGACAAGCTGGCCGATAAATACATCTGCAACTTCTCGGTATTCCAGAGCCTGCCGGACACTTGGGCGATCGATCAGGTTCTGCCGATCATCCCGCTGCACCGTCTCGACGAAGAGCCGCTGCGTCGCGCGGTGCTGCAGGATCTGACCTGCGACTCCGACGGCAAGATCAACCAGTACGTCGACGAGCAGAGCATCGAGACCAGCCTGCCGGTGCACGGTTTGAATGAAGGCGAAGATTATCTCCTGGGCGTATTCCTCGTGGGCGCCTATCAGGAAATCCTCGGCGACATGCACAACCTGTTCGGTGACACCGACTCGGTGAACATCTACCAGAACGCCGATGGCAGCGTTTACCACGCCGGCATCGAGACCCACGACACCATCGAAGACATGCTGCGTTACGTGCACTTGTCGCCGGAAGAACTGATGACCCACTACCGCGACAAGTGCGCCAGTGCCCGCATCAGTGCCAGCGAGCGCACGCAGTTCCTCGATGCCTTGCGTCTGGGTCTGACCCGCTCCTCCTACCTGTCTTCCTGACCTCAGGATGCCTGCCCATCGGGTTGTCTGAAATTTTCCCGCAAGCTGCGGAAATTTCGGATGACGCGGTGGGACCCTTCCCAAAATCCACGCGAAATCGAAGGCGATCCTGGCCGGCAAAGTCATTTGGTCTGCTTTTCGCGTAGGTCATTTCCTAAGTTGTAGTTGCGCTCTCTACTCAGCCTTGGCTCTCGGCGAGAATCCCCGACCGCCCCTCCTGTAGAGATCCGCCAATGTTCGATCCCACCAACGAGCCGACGTTTCGTCTCGATGTAGCGGGTCTGTCCGACCCCTTCGAAGTCCTGGCCTTTACCGGTAACGAGGCTCTGAGCGAGCCGTTCGCGTTTGAAGTCGACGTCGTGATCGACGATCCGCAACTGGACCTTGCCAGCTTGTTGTACCGATCGGCGTTTCTGTGTTTTGGCGCCTTGCATGAGGGCATGCACGGCCAGTTGCAGAGCCTGATCCAGTACGAACACGGCAGCGGCTCACGGTTGTGCCGGGTGCTGCTCGGGCCAAAGTTGAGTTGTCTGGCGTTGCGTTTCAGTCAACGCATTTTCAGCGGTCAATCCGTGGTGCAAATGCTTGAACAAGTGCTCAAGGAACACGGCATCACCGGTGCTCAGCGCCGCTTCGACTGCAGCGGCGAACACCTGCCGCGCACCTTCTGCACGCAGTACCACGAATCGGATCTGCAGTTTCTCCAGCGTTTGTGCGAGCAGGCGCATATTCACTATCACTTCGAGCACCGCCGCGATGGCCATTGCCTGGTGTTTGGCGATGATCCCGCCTGCTTGCCGAGGACGGCGGTGGCGCGGTTTGCCGTGGCTGACGAAATCGCTGTGCCAGCGGTTCGGCAATGGCAGGTTCAGGACAAGGTTGAGAATGCCCACACAACGCAAACGTTGCGCACCGCAGAAGGCCAGACTGATCTGGCGGGGCTGCGCAGCGGTCAATGGCTGCCGCTGACCGGCCATCCTTTCCCCGAGTGCAATCGGCGCTGGTTGCTGACCCGGGTCGAGCATCATGCCGATCAATTTCAGGAACCGGCGTACAGCAATCGAATCTTCGCGCTTGAACAAGCATCGGAATGGGTCGCGGCAGCTGCGCCCCCGAGACGGCGCATGCACAGTCTGCAACGGGCCTGGGTGGTGGAGGTCGACGAGCCGCGCCCCGATCGCTCGCGTCCGGTTGCCGTGCAGTTCGACTGGTTGTACCAGGGCGAAGGCGCCGCCCCCAGCCATTGCTGGTTACCGTTGACGCCGGCATTGGCGCATACGCCGAGCGCGGCACTGGGCGAAGGCGTCGAAGTGGTGGTGAGTTTTCTGGAGGGCGATCCGGATCAGCCGGTCATCAGTGGCGTCCTGCAACGTCCCGCCGCCGTGGCTGACCCCGAAGAATCGCTGCCGTTGCCGACAGCGCCGATGCCGATGAATGACGGCACGCGGCACTTGCTGCAATCGGCAGAACCGTTGCTGCTGTTGTGCCTGATCCCGGGGGGCGGCAGTTTTACTCACTGTGCGCAGTCGGTATGCACCTGCCGCTTGGTCACCGCCCTTGAACAGAGTGGCGGACGATGAGTGGCGCGAGGCGCGATATCCCTGCGCAATGGCTGCTGCTCGACAGCCTGGACACCGCACTGGCCCTGCGCACGTTGCGTCAGGGATTCGCCGGCGTGCAATGTTTCTGGCTGTTTGACGCTACCGAGTTTCAGTCGGTGCGTGAACTCGGGCCGCTGTTGATCAGGCTGCAAGGTTGCCCGGCCCTAAGCGCGTTATGTCTGCGTGATCCGCAGACCTGGCGCGGTCTGCTGCTGCAAAGCCCGGCGCCGGTGGAGGAACTGCTTGGGCATTTGCGGCGCATGCTCACGGTATCCTTCGGCCTCAGCCACCGCGCGTTGCTCAGTTATTACAACCGTCAGACCGCCAGCTACTTTTTCGATGCCTGCGATGCCCGCGAACTGAGTCGCTGGCTCGGCCCCATCCAGCACCTGCAGTGGTTTGGCGGGACCTGGGCGGACCGGGCGATCGGCAGTGAAGGCTGGCAGCATCTGCGCAATCCACGGTTGGCCGTCGCCCCGCTGGGCATTGAAGAATCCCTCAGCCGTCGGCAGCGCGAACGCCTGCAAAGCTGTTTGCTGGAACAACATGCCTACCGCTGGAGTCAATCGATCAACGTCGCTTATCCACAGGTGTGGCGGCACATCCAGCAGGGTCTGGTGCTGGGTTTTTCTGATCGCCACGTGCTCGATGACTGGCTGTGGCTACGCTTGCAACACCCGCGCGAGGTCTTGCCGTCGCTCTCGGAAGGGCTGACTCAGCAGGAGCGGCTCGAGCACTTGCGGCGACACTGGCAGCAGGATCACCCCTGAGGTAGCACGGATATGGCAAGGACACACCGACAATGGTTAGGCACGCTGATCAGCGCACTGGTGTTGCTGGCGCTTGGCGGTTGTTCGCCGGTGAAGTTGCTCAATGCCCTGACCCCGGAGGCGTCGTTTACCCGCACCGCAGGCATTGCCTATGGCGAAGATCCGCGGCAGAAACTCGATGTGTACGCGCCCCGACATCCGCTCGAAGACGCGCCGGTGGTGGTGTTCTTTTACGGGGGCAGCTGGAACAGCGGCGAGCGCGAGGATTACACCTTCGTCGGTGAGGCCTTGGCGTCGCAGGGAATCGTCGCGGTCATCGCCGATTATCGGCTGTATCCACAAGTGCGCTACCCGCTGTTCCTGGAGGATGGCGCACGGGCAGTGGCCTGGACCCGAGCGCACATTCGCCAGTATTCCGGCAATCCGCAGCGCTTGTACCTGATGGGTCACAGCTCGGGCGGCTACAACGCGGCGATGCTGGCGCTGGACCCGCAATGGCTTGCGGCAGTGGGGATGGCCCCCAAGGATCTCAGTGGCTGGATCGGTCTGGCCGGGCCTTACGATTTCCTGCCAATCGAAAACCCCGATGTGCGCCCGGTGTTCTTCTGGCCCGACTCACCGCCGCAATCGCAGCCGATCAATCACGTCAGCCGAGGCGCGCCGCCGGCCTTGTTAATTGCCGCGAGCAAAGATGAGTTGGTCAACCCGACCCGCAACACCGGCGGCCTGGCCAGCAAACTGCGCGCAGCCGGTGTGCCGGTGCAGGACCTTTACTACTCGCGGCCCAACCACATCACGTTGGTGGCGACGCTGTCGCGACCGTTGAGAAGTCTGGCACCGGTGCTCAAGCAAGTCGTCGGCTTCATCAAGCACACGCCCGGTCAGTGAGCGGCGCCGCTGAACCAGCCGTCGTTGCGTTTGAGCCACCAGGCCATCGCCCCGAGGGTCAGGCTGCGCAACACCATGAACAACAGAAAAGATATCCACAGACCGTGGTTGCCCAGCCCTTGCAGCGCCCAGGCAAACGGCAACAGTAGAACCACGGTCAGCAGCATGCCGTTGCGCATTTCCCGGGCGCGGGTGGCGCCGATGAACAGGCCGTCGAGTAGATAACTCCACACCGCAATCAAAGGCAGCACGGCGAGGTACGGCAGGTAAATGAACGCGGTCTCGCGCACGCTCTGGATATTGGTCTGCATCTCGATAAACAGATGCCCGCCGAGCAGAAACAGCGCGGCGAAACCCAGACTGGCGATCAACGACCAGCCACCGGCCACCACCAGAGAGCGGCGTAGCGCCAAGCGATCACGGGCGCCGATGGCATGGCCGCACAGGGCCTCAACCGCGTGGGCCAGACCGTCCAGTGCGTGGGCCGTGAGCAGCAAACCGTTGAGCAACAGCGCGTTGGCAGCGACGGTCGCGTCACCGAGGCGCGCGCCTTGTACGGTGATCATGAAAAACACCGATTGCAGGGCGAGGCTGCGAATGAAGATGTCGCGGTTGACCGCCAGCAACGGGCGCCAGCTCTGCCAGACTTTCAACGCGGCCCAGACGATGTGCCCCGGATAGGCGCGCAACGCTTTGCGCGTCAGCAGCAGACCGAGGAGGGCGCCGCTCCATTCGGCAATCACCGAGGCGCGGGCCGAACCGACCACGCCCCAATCCAGGCCCATGACGAACCACAGATTGAGGGCGATGTTGATCAGGTTGGTGGTCAGCAGAATCGCCAGTGGAGCGCGGGCGTTTTGCGTGCCGAGGAACCAGCCGACCAGTGCGTAACTGGCCAGCGCCGCCGGCAGACCGAACAGCCGCGTGTGGAAAAAATCGCGGGTGAGCTGATCGAGTTCCGCCGACGGTTGCATGAAGTGCAGCGCGATGCCGCTCAACGGCACTCCCAGCGTGCCCAGCAGCAGCGCCAGCCCCATCGCCAGCAACAGGCCCTGCAACAGAATCTGCCGCAACGCCGCACCGTCGCTGCGCCCGGCGGCTTGCGCGGCGAACCCAGTGGTGCCCATGCGCAGAAAGCCCATGGCCCAGGCGAGAAAGGTGTACAGGCTGGCGCCGACCGCCACCGCCCCCAATTGATGGGCGTGGGGCAAATGGCCGATGACAGTGCTGTCGACCAACGCCACCAGCGGCACGGAAATATTGGAAAGAATCATCGGTGCGGCGAGCGCCCAGACCTTGCGGTGAGTCGGGCGGTCGCGCCAGTCGGCAATCAGGTTGGACATGCGGGCTCCTTGGAGGAGCGGGGATTGTAGCGATTAACGCGACCCAATGTGGTCAGTGGATGATCCAGCTCAGCAACCACAACCCCAACAGCAACCAGATGATCCCGGCAATGATCGACGCATTCATGAACGCCCGAATCGCCGACCACAACAGCATCAAACCGACGATCAGCGCGATGATGCTGATGATCGAAGTGTCCATGCCCAGCGTCTTCGCCAAGCCGTCGACAAAGTTGCCGCCAGCATTGCTCAGAATGTTGAAAAGCCCACTGAGGCCATCGACGATAAAGCGGATGACCGACCCGAGCGCCTGGCCGAGCCATTCGAAAAAGCTTTCTACCTGCATGAGTTCATCCTGATGAAAGAGCTGAGCCTTGGGCCACAACGCGGGTGGCCGAGTTCCCTGCATGATAGTGGGTTTGCACCCATCCTGTGTGGGAGCGAGCCTGTGCCGCTTGCCTTCGGGCGTTATCCCCCCGAAGCTATACGCCTTCAGGAGAACCCGATGAACCTTGTTGAACTGACCGAACGCCTGCATGCCATTCGCGATCGCAATGACTGGCGGCAATTTCACAGCCCGAAAAATCTGGCCATGGCCGCCAGCGTCGAGATGTCCGAACTCGTGGAAATCTTCCAGTGGCTGACGGAAGACCAGTCGCGCCAGTTGCCCGCCGACAAACTCGCCCATGCCGGCCAGGAAGTCGGCGATATCGTCCTGTATCTGTTACTGCTGTGCAGCGAGTTGGGTTTGGACATGAATGAAGTGGTGCGCAGCAAACTCGCCGACAGCGAACGGCGGTTCAACTGATGAGCGACCGGCATTTCGATCAGTTGGCGACCCGTTTCGCCGAAAAAATCTACGGCGGCGCCAAAGGTGCGATTCGTCTTGCGGTGTTGCAGGCCGACCTCGCCGAAGCGCTGCCGGATCGCCCGTTGCGGGTGCTCGACATTGGCGGCGGGCTGGGCCACATGTCGCTGTGGCTGGCTGAGCGTGGCCATGAGGTGACGTTTACCGAACCGGCCGAACCGATGCTCGAAGGCGCGCGCCAGCGTTTCGCCGAGGCCGGGCAAACCGCAACGTTCATCCAGGCGCCGTGGCAGGAACTGCTCGGGCAACTCACCGAACCTTACGATCTGGTGATCTGCCACGCGGTGCTCGAATGGCTCGCCGAACCCCACGCGATCCTGCCGGTGCTGCACCAATTGACCAAACCCGGCGGCTGGCTTTCGCTGGCGTTCTACAACCGCGACGCGCTGATTTACCGCAATCTGCTTAAAGGCCATTTCAAGAAAATGCGCAAGAACGACATGGCCGGTGAAAAGCAGAGCCTGACCCCGCAACAGCCCCTCGATCCTCGGGAATTGGCAACGCAACTCGAAGGCTTGTGGCAGGTCGAAACCCAGAGTGGGATCCGGGTTTTTCACGACTACATGCCGGTGGAATTCCAGGCCCGCGCCGAACTCGTCGATTTGCTCGAGATGGAGCTCGCTCACCGTCGCCACCCAAGCTTCGCCGGGCTTGGGCGTTACTTGCACTGGATCTGTCGGCCGGTCTGATCGGAGCGCGAAATGAAAGCTCAATCCGGGTTATTGCTGATCTGTCTGGGGTTGGCCGCCTGCCAAGGCAGCAACCCTTATGTGGCGCAGTCGCGGCCCTTGCCGCCGGCACCGCCGCAAGCCGCCAACACTTTTGACCGCAGCGCCTACCCGGCGCCGCCTCGTGATTACGGACGCTACCGCAGTTGGGCCTGGCTCAACGGGCAACTGCCGCCGGGCACCGCGTGGGCCGACTCGGCGCAAGTCGCCGAAGCCGTGAGCAATGCGCTGGATCAGCGCGGCCTGCGCCCGTTGCACGACAATCGCCCGGCCGACCTGTTGGTCAGCGCGCATCTGAGCCTGCAAACCCGCTTGCGCCAGGTTCAGGACGATTACGGCTACTACGGCGGCGGCTACGGTGGCTATGATCGGTATGGCCGCGGTGTCGGCATGTATAACAGCGTGCCGGTGGTGCGTACGTATTCGGAGCAGGTCGTGGTGGTGCAGGTCGATCTGTTCGACGCTGGCACCGGCCAACCGGTGTGGAGTGCCAGCGCGGAAACCGGCGCCAAGGGCAATCAGATCGATGGCACGGATGCCATTCGGGAGACTGTGGAAAAGGCCATGTCGGCGTATCCTCCCAGTTAGCTTTCGGCAAATGCGAAGCTCCAGCAGGTTCATGTCTTCAACCGGAGAAAAACCATGTTCCGCCGTCTCGTTCTACTGGCCATGGTCGCACTGCTCAGTGCCTGTGCCGCCAACCAGGTCAATCATGACTTCGATGCCAGCCGCGACTTTGCCGCGTATCGCAGCTGGAGCTGGAAAGACCCCGCGCTGCAATATCGCCCCGATGATCCACGAATCAAAAGCGACCTGACCGAGCAACGCATTCGTCAGGCCGTCACCGATCAGCTCGACCAGCGTGGCTTGCGCCCGGCGGCTGCGGGGGCCAAAGGTGATTTGAGCGTACAGACTTACCTGATCGTCGAGGATCGTCAGCAACAAGTGACGACCAACTACGGCGGCGGTTGGGGCGGCCCATGGAACGGCTACTGGGGCGCGCCGATGTACAACGAAACGCGCAACATCACCTACAAGGTCGCGACCATCCAGATCGACCTGCTCGACGGCAAGGATGGCAAACTGGTGTGGCGCGGCAGCGATGAGCAAATGCTCAGCAGCAAACCGAATCCGGCGGATCGCAGTAACGCCGTGCGCGAAACGGTGAGCCGGATTCTGGCCAACTATCCACCGCGCTGAGTCTGTGCAGAAAAATGGGAGCCCATAGCTCCCATTTTTTTTGCGCGTCTACACTCAATGGCACCAATGGAGGTAACGGCAAAGGAGTGCGCCATGTCGCCTCGCTCGCATTTCAACGGCCCGGCCCGGCAACGTGGGGCGATCGGGTTGATGGCGGCCGCCACGCTGAGTCTGGCGCTGGTGATGATGCTGTTGGTGGTCGACACCGGCCGCTTGTACATGGAACAGCGCAAACTGCAGCGCATCGTCGACACCGCCGCCCTCGAAGCCGTCAGCCGTGGCGGCAATTGCCTGCCAGGTCTGACCGCCGCCAGTTACGCCGGGCAAAGCGCGGTTCGCAACGGCTACACGGTGGATGCCAGCAATACTCTCGCCACCACCTGCGGCACCTTGCTGACTGCGGCTTCCGGTATGCGCACGTTCAGCGTCGATGCCACGCAAGCGGCGGCGGTCAAAGTCGTCGCCAGCCGCGTCGTCACCACCAGTTTTGCCGGCGGCTTGCAGGCCTTGTTCACCGGCGCCACGGTTAGCCTAAACACCACGCTCAACGCCTCCGCCGTTGCCGCGAAACCGCAGCCGACCATCGCCCAACTGAATATTCGCAGCACGCTGGCGACCATTGATACCGCGCAGTCGAACATCCTCAATCCGTTGTTTTCCGGGCTGCTGGGTGGCAACGTCAATCTCACCGCAGTGGGCTGGAACGGTTTGCTCAACACCGACGTCAACCTGCTCAAATACCTCGATCAACTGGCGATCAACCTCAATGTCGCCGCCGGTAACTACACGCAACTGCTCAACACTCAGGCGACCGTTACGCAGCTGATTCAAGCGGCGGCGACCGTGGTGCAACTTAACGGCACGACGGCCGAAGTCATCACCGCGCTGGGTCAATTGCAGGTCGCGGCGATCAATGCCGCGCCGGTCAAACTGGGTGACATCCTGCAATTGCAGACCGGCACCACGGCCGCCGGGCTGGATGCCAACCTGCAACTGCTGCAATTGATTCAGGGCGTGGTGCAACTGGCCAACAGTAAAAGCGCGGTGGCCGCGACGCTGCCGATCAGCGTGCTGGGGCTGGCCAACGTCACGGTGCGGGTAAAGGTGATCGAGCCACCGCAGTTTTCTGCCATTGGCGATCCAGCGCGGGCCAAACTCAATCCACTGGGGGCTGATCAGATCTATGTGCGAACGGCGCAAATCCGCACGATGATTTCGCTGAATCTGCCGGTGCTCAGCGGCGTCACCGGGTTGACCAACGCCGTGTTGGGGCTGGTCGGCGCTTTGACCCCGACCCTCAACGCGCTGCTGAGTCTCAACCTGGTCGCGACCCTGAACTCCGTCGGCTGTCTGCTCGGGGCTGGATGCGAGCAACTCGATCCAAAGCTGTTGCCGTCCCCGCAAATCGATATCAGCCTGGATGCCGGCGGCGCGAAAAGTTATGTCACCGACTACAGCTGCCCGACCGGCAACACCGGCACCAAAAGCCTGACCGCGCACACCATCACCTCCATCGCCGATCTCAAACTTGGCAAGATCGACCCGACCAATGCGTTCTCCTCGGCAGCCGAACCGACCGTCAATCCACTTGCCCTCGTCGACCTGGGCACGGTGACTTGTCACAAGATACTCGGTCTCGGAACCTGTGATCCGGCGACCCATGTGCAGTTTGGCGCCGGCGGTATCGGCATCATGCTCGACACCAGCGTCGCGCAAAACTCGCAGGATCTGCTGTTCTCCAGCAGCACGCCGTTCGCCACTCCCGCCAACCTGAAACTGCCGCCGAGCGTGCTGCCGGCAGTGCCGACCAACAATATTGTCGGCAGCCTCGGCAACACTTTGGCGGGGATCAACCTGATCGTTTACAAGCCGCTGGGCAGCAACCCATTGGGCGCGATCATCACTGGCGTCGGTTCATTGATCAGCGATGTCACCAACCGCTTGTTGCCGGTGATTACCGGGGCGCTCAGTCCGTTGCTCGATCCGCTACTGAACAATCTGCTCAAGGGGCTGGGCATCAACCTGATGGACGTCGACGTCGGTGCGAACATGACGTGTGGCCAGACCGGCAAGGCCTATCTGGTCATCTAAACGTCCTCGCTGATCGGCAATTCGATGCAGAACCGCGCACCTTCCGCGGAGTTGCGCACGCTCAAGTGGCCGCCCATGTTGTCGATGATCCCGTAGCTCACCGACAACCCCAGCCCGGTGCCGACGCCAATCGGTTTGGTGGTGAAAAACGGTTCGAAAATCCGCTCCAGCAAGCGCGGGTCAATGCCGCCGCCATTGTCCTCCACCCACAGCCTCACGTTCTGTTCATCGCGTTCGGCGTAAATCGAAATCCACGGTTTGAACGAAGAATCTTTCTCGCGCTTGCCCAGCAACGCGTCTCGCGCGTTGACCATCAGGTTGATCAACACCTGTTCAAGCTGATCGACATACCCGCGCACGTGCACCGCGAACGCGGTCTCGTTGATGCGCAGATCCACGCCTTTGCCACGCATGCCTTCGGCCAGCAGCGACAGCGTGCCTTCGATGGCGGAGGCGGGGTTGAACAATTGCTGCTCGATCTCCGAACGTCGGCCGAACACGCGCATGTGATCGACCACTTTCGCGGCGCGCTGGACTTGCGCGTCGATGCGGTTGAGTTTGTCGGTCAGGTAATCGATCTGCACATCGCCGTTGCCCAGACGCTTGAGCACGTTGACGATGGCCATGCGCATCACGTTCAGTGGCTGATTGATTTCATGGGCGAGGCCGGTGGCCATCTCGCCGAGGGTGGCCATTTTTGCACTTTGCGTGAGTTGCTGTTGCGAGCGGCGCACTTCGGTGTTGTCGCGGCCCACCGCTTGCACCTCGATCAAGTGGCCGTGTTCGTCGAACACACCGCGGTCCGACCACACCCACCAAGCGTGCTCACGTCCCGGCAGTTGCAGGCTGATTTCCGCGGTGCTCACCGGTTGCTCCGGGGTCAGCGCCGTGAGGCGCTGGACGAACGCCGCCCGTTGTTCGTCGGACATCCAACTGCCCAGATCGACGCCCGGCAGTTGCTCGGGAGTGCATTCCAGATACGTCGCCAGCGGCTGATTGCCGAAGGTCAGAATCAGGTCCGGACGGTAGCGGCAGATCATTGCCGGCGAGTCCTCCACCAGAATCCGATAGCGCTCTTCACTCTTTTTCACCTGCTCGGCAGCCAGGGTCGCCTCGGTGACGTCCAGCCACAAACCGACGGCTTCCACCGGCAGGCCGAGGTCATTGCGCAGCAGTTTGGCTTCATCGAGCAGCCAGTGATAAGCGCCCTGACGGTCACGCATGCGGTAGCGGGCGCGCACTGTGCCTTCACGCAGCAGTTGGCGCGTGCGTTGAAAATACAGGTCGCGGTCTTCGGGGTGGATCATCGCGATCAGCGCGCCGTCGCCGCAGTCGGCCAGACTCCAGCCGAGTAACGGTTGCAGGCTGGCGCTGAAAAACGCCGGGACCAGCGCCCCCTCGCTGTACTGCTGGACATAGATCACCGCCGGCGAACTGGCGATCAGATTGTCCAATCGCGCATGGGCGGCGGCCGCCCGTTGTTGCTGGTTCTGGATGTCGCTGATGTCGAGCATGAACCCGATCAGCCGCCGCTGTTCACCGCTGCCGGTCACTTGGCCCTGCACGCGATACCAGACGGGCGCTTGAGAGCCATCGCCGCTGTACAGGCGCACGCTGAGGGTCAGTGCTTCGCCGTGCTGCTGCAACGCGTGTAAACGGCTACGCAACTCGTCGCGGTCGGCGGGATGAATGCGCGCCAGCCAGTCTTCGAGCGACAGCCTTGAAGTGTCCAGGTGCAGGTCGGTGGCGAGCGCCGGCGCCAGTTGGATGCGCTCCTCGCCGGTGAGGATCTCCCACCAACCGGTGGCCAACAGGGCTTGCAACGCTTCGCTGCGCTCCAGTTGCAGATGATGCTGCTGTTCGCGCAGACGCCCCAGCAGCGGCCCGGCGAGTGCGCTGAGCAACAGCATCCAGTCGCGATCAGTTAGACAAGGCGCGGCATCGTCAGGCGCATAGAACGCGCAGAGCAGCCAGGCCACCACACCCCGCTCGTCGCTGTAGGGCACGGCGAAACCCTCGGCATGGCCGAACAGGCTCTGCACCCGCGAATGTTCATTGAGGCCGTGCTGCGCGCCGAAGCGTTGCGGCGCGCTGCCGTTCAGACTGTCCAGCGGCGTGCCCAGACGCTGGCCGTCCTGCCAGAGCGTCGGCGCGTCGTGGGCGCTGAACTGGCGGTGGATCTGCCAGCCCTGACCTTCGTCATCGAGCAAGGCCAGCGCGACACAGGGGATGTGCCAGCGCTGGGCGATCACCTGCAATTGTTCGCTGACGACCACCGGCAGGCGCAGCAGGCTACAGGCGCGCAACTGCTCGCTGATTTGCCCGGCAATCGCCTGGCAGGCCTCGCGCTGGCGGGCCTGTTGGCGTTCGAGCAGCAGGTCGGCGACATCGATCAGTTGCAGCAGCCAGCCATCGCCCTGCGCTTGGACCCAGCCGCGCAGATGCAGGGTCTGTTCGCCGAGCCCGGGAAAGTCGAGATCCAGCAGCAACCCTTGCCATTCCCGTGGCAGGCCTTCGATGACCAGAGTGCTGTGGGGCAGCAAGTAATCACGCAGCGGCAAGGGCTGCTCGTGGGATATTTGCCGCGCCAGCAAGTGCCGCAACGGGCCGGCTATTTGCACCACGTGGCCGTCGTCGTTGAGCAACAGGTGCAGGCCGGTCAGCGGCGAGCCGAGCAGATCGGGCAGCGCGTGGGTGACGGTCGGCGCGCGTTTGAGCAGGCGCCCGAAGAGGTTATCCCCCACCGTCAAAATTGCAGACTCGATCGGGCGGTCAGGTTGGTCGGCAGGCTGGGCACGGTGCCAATCCCCGGCAGCACGAGAAACGGCATGACCTGATTGAGCTTGCTGACCGGGTAGGTCACGCTGACAGTCAGCGTGCCGGTGGTGGTGTCATAGGCGGCATTGGTGTCGACACCGATCACCAGATTGAAGGCCGAGGGGACCCAGGACAATTGCTGAGTCAGCGTGGCGTTTGCCGTGTTCACTAGCACGGTCGGATAATTCGCCGTGGTCGGATCCACCGCCACGCTGCGTCGCACCGCTTCGGACGTGGCCTGATTGAACGATTGCATCATCACGAACGGCAGGCTGTAGCTGACCAAGCCGTAAAACACTGCAAAAAAGATCACGAACACCAAGGCGAACTCGATCGCCACCGCGCCTTTTTGCGACTTGCGAAAGCCGGTTTTCATGCGTGCGTCTACCCTGACAGTCACTGCGTAGTCTCAGCATAGAATCATTCAGCCAAAACGGACGGTTTTTACCGGATGCAGCTTTCTCTTCTTCTGATCTGGCTGGCGCTTTGCGCGGTGCAGGATGCCCGGCAACGACGCATTTCCAATTTGTTGACCTTGGGTGCGGCCGGGTTTGCGCTGGTCTGGTTGCTGTGGACGGGCAGCACTTGGCTCGGTGCCGATGCCGGGCAGGGCGGCTGGGCGTGCCTGATCGCGGTGGCACTGACGTTGCCCGGTTATTTCATGGGTCGCATGGGCGCCGGCGATGTGAAATTAATGACAGCCATTGGCCTTGCGACGAACGGTGTGTTCGTTCTCGGCGCGTTTATCGGCGCCGGCGTGGCCAGCCTGCTGTGGCTGCTGCTAGCGCCAAGAGTCTGGCTTCATATAGGTCAAGGGCTTAGAGAGTCGTTGCGTCATCTGGCGCCGCATGCGTCAAAAAAGCTGCCATTTGCACCGTTCGTGCTGATCGGTGTCTTGATGTCGCTGCATTGGATCCATTAGTCGCCTGTGCCACTAGTCCTATGTACATAGTCGGAAAGTGCGTCTA
Source organism: Pseudomonas sp. WC2 (assembly GCF_050586545.1). Classification (NCBI taxonomy): domain Bacteria; kingdom Pseudomonadati; phylum Pseudomonadota; class Gammaproteobacteria; order Pseudomonadales; family Pseudomonadaceae; genus Pseudomonas; species Pseudomonas sp. WC2. The sequence goes on from NZ_JBOBDR010000012.1 coordinate 168,570, forward strand.
CTTTCAAATGAGGTGATTAGGCCGCCAAAGTGCAGGAATCGTCAGCTTTGGCCCGAGCAATGGAGTGTTTCGTGAACAAGCTTACGTCTGCGGTTAAAGTCCTCGTGGTCGATGATCAGCCGTTGATTGTCGAAGAGCTGTGCGAGTTTCTAGAGAGCAGCGGCTACCGTTGCGTGCCGTGTGAGTCTAGTCAGCAAGCGATCGAACGTTTCAACGAAGACCCGGAGATCGGCCTTGTGTTGAGCGATCTGCACATGCCGGACATGGATGGCATTCAGTTGATTCAGGCGTTGCAGAAACTGGCCGGCAAGCACCGTGCGTTTGAGGCGATCATGCTCACGGGGCGCGCTGACAAGCAGGACGTGATCAAGGCGTTGCGCGCGGGGATTGCCGATTATTATCAGAAGCCGATTGATCTGGATGAGTTGCTCGAAGGTGTGCAGCGTCAGGAGCTTGCGCTGCAGGAGCGGCACAAGAATCTGCAACTGGGGCATTTGAATCAGAAGTTGCAGTATTTGTCTGAGTCGATTGATGACCTTTACCAGGATCTGGACAAGGTGCGGCGCAGTCCGGCTTCTGTCGCGCGTGATGTTGCGGGTGGAGAATCCGAGGCTGAGGCGCAGGAGATGCCGGCGATTTTCAATCAGTTGTCGCCACGGCAGCTGGATGTGGCGCGGTTGGTGGGCAAGGGGCAGACCAATTATCAGATTGCTTGTGAGTTGGGGATTACCGAGAACACGGTGAAGCTTTATGTGTCGCAGGTGTTGCGGTTGACGCATATGCATAATCGGACGCAGTTGGCTCTGGCTTTGTCGCCGAGTGCTTCGGCTTCGCGGCAGAGGGTTACTGCTCATTGACTTGGCGGCCTTTGGGCCGACCAGGTTTTTGGGGGTTGTGTGTATATCCGTTTTTTGGTGATGGCGGATTACGGTTCCGCCCTTACGGCGGGTCACTTTTTCCAGACGCCCGGAATGCCGGCCCAGAAAAAAGTAACCAAAAAGGCTTGCTCCTACGTTCGGCCCGCTCGCTGGGGCTCGGGGTTCCTTCGTTCCGGGATCGATCCGGGCGCATCGCCTACGGTTTGCTTCGCTGCACCTCCTCTCGATGTGTTCGACTTCGTCGAACGGTCGCTGCGCTCCCACGCCCGGATCAATCCCTCCACTCAGCCTTCCGACGTCGCCCGTGGATCAAGATCAAAAGCGGTACTCGAGCTTGCGCTCATTGTTGAGTGGTGCGGCTGCGCCGCGTGCTTCGCACATGGGTCAAAAACTTTGGGGTGAGGCCTCAGGCTGGACTCAATTCAAACTGTGGGAGCGAGCCTGCTCGCGAAGGCGTCCGCGCTGTCGGCAAAGTTCTTCAATATGTTTAACAGCACTCGAATCCGCCGGAACCTTCCCACAAGGTTTTCAGGTTGTCCGTCGGACGTCGGCTCTCTAGTCTCTGGCTGTCGCTGAACCCTCAGTGATCGGGTGTGAGAACTCGGCAATTTATGGTCATCCAGTCTTTGTGCACGCATAATCGCGCCAGCTTTCCGCTGTCTGCAATGCGTCATGGCGGCTGTGTGCGGGCAGGCTTCGGTCTGGCCGGGTGTCCATAACCGGTATTCTCACCCCGCATGCAGCTGCCACCTTTTGCCCCGTGAGAATGGCAGTGGGTGACCGCAAAGACTTTGGAGTGTTTTCAATGGACAAACTAATCCCCGACCCACCCCTCGAAGACCTGCCCACCGACCGTGACGCCATCAACCGCGCACTCGATTTCTACCTCGACCCCAAGCCCGCCAAACCCCGTCAACCCAGCACGATGTTCCTCGTCCATCCCGGTGTCGATACCGAAAGTCTGTTGGCCCACGCCTGTGAATCCCTGGCATCCGCCAGCGCGATGGCGAGTAATTTCGCCAACGAGTTGAATGGTTTGCAACGCAGCACGGCGTTGGCCATTCAGCAGATTGTGATGCTGGCCGAGTTGGCGGTGAATCGGGCGCTGGATCGGGTTGATCCGCAGACTTGAAACCGCATCATCGTTCTTCGCGAGCAGGCTCGCTCCCACAATTGAACGCTTTTCAGGACGCGGTCGAATGTGGGAGCGAGCTTGCTCGCGAAGGCGGCCGGGGAGCCCGCATGACTCTCAATTCTTTGTCTCGATCTTCCCGCCCGCATCCGGGTCGTAAAAATCCGGAATCTCATACTGATACTTCTTCAACCAGCGTTGCATCGCCAGTTCACGCTCGGTGGCGGTGGCCGGTTGGGGGTTTTTCGAGGCGGCCTGGTTGCGGCTTTGCAGGAGCAGCCAGCCTTCGGTTTCCTGTTGTTGCGCTGAGGCCGGGCCGGCGTCGATGGCGGCGGCGCTGAGAGGCAGGGTGAGCAGGGTCAGGTAGCACAGGCCTTTGACGGGGTTCATGGCTGTCTCCTTATTTGATGGCGGACGGTTGCGGGTCGGCCACCGCTGCCACTTGGTTGCCGGTCGAGGGTTTGCTCGGCGCCGGGGCTTTGAGTTTTTCCGCGCGTTCCTGGGCTTCGGTGAATTGCTCGGGCGTGAGTTTCGCCTGGCTGACGATGGCGGCGGCTTGCGGCCAGTTGTTCTGGTAGAGCAGCAAGGTGACCATGTTCAGCGCGGCCAGTTGATTGTTCTGCTTGAGTTCGAGGGCGGTGAGGAATTCGAAGCTGGCATCGTTCAGGCGCAGTTGGTTGAGGTAGACCACGCCGAGGTCGTTGCGGATTTTTTCGTCGGTGGGCGCCAGGCGGGCGGCGCGTCGCAGATGGGCCTGGGCCTGGCCGTTGTCGCCGCGGGCGGCGTAGAGTTGGCCGAGGCCGTGTTCGGCTTCGGCGCTCAAGCAGCCGCCGAGCAGGCTGCGGTAGAGCGGTTCGGCTTCGTTGCGCCCGAGCAGACGATAGACCTTGGCTTTGCGCAGGCGCACTTCGCTGAGGTTGTCCGGCAGGCTTTGCAGGTTGGCGAGGCTGGCGTGCAGTTTGCCGTCGTTGGCCAGATCATCCGCCAGGTTCAGCGCCAGTTCCTGCTCCGAGCTCAACTTGCTGCAACTGCTCGGCGACATCAAACTTGTCCACGGTGCCTGGCCATCGGTGGCGCAACCGCCGAGCAGTAACAGACTCGCCATGACTATCAGTACTTTCATCAAACGCTCTCCATGAGCCAGATCAGGCTGCAAATGCTCGGGTTATTGCGGTGAATCCCGGGCCGGCCAAAACGATCAGCAACGCCGGAAACAGAAACAGCATCATCACCACCGACATCTTCGCCGACATTTTCGAGATGTATTCCTGCAAGCGGGTCAGGCGGCGGTCATCCAGCAATTGCTTGAGCGCCAGCAGCGATTTCATCGCGCCGCCGCCCTGTTGAATCAGTTGCTGGAGGATCACGCAGGTGTCGGTGAATTCATCCACGGCGAGCATCACCGCGGCTTTGTTCAATTCCTGGCCAAGTTCCAGACCGGAGTCGACACGGGTCAGGATCAGGCGCAGTTCGCTGGTCAGTTCCGGCAGCAGTTTTTGCGCTTCGGTGCTGAGCACGCGCAGGGCTTGTTCCACTGCCATGCCAGATTCGAAGAGGATGCGCAGCAGCGGAATGAACGTGGAGATTTCCGCCGAGATGATTGTCTGCCGGCGTCCGGCGGCGTAGGCGAGCAAGCGTTTGGGCAACAGGTAACCGCCACCGGCGGCGAGCATCGGCACGATCCAGCGATTGGCCGCCTGGGGGAAAAACACTTCTTGCAGAAAGATCGCCAATCCCAGGGTCAGCAGTGGCGTGCCGATCTGGCAGGCGGCATACAGCGAACGTTCGCTGGCGCGGCGCCAGCCGAGACGGTTGAGCAAGATCTGGGTTTCGCTGTCCATGCTCACCGAGCGCTGGCCGAACCGGCTGCTGCCGAGTGCGCGCAACCAGTTGCCGAAGCGGTTTTCGCGCACCAGATGCCCCTGCAGGCGCTGATTGACCTGGCGCACGCGGCGGCGTTCGGTGAGCAAGTGATTGACCACCAGCAGCAATGCACCGAGCAGCAACATGAGGGCGGCGAGATAGACCATGTCAGACGCTCCGCAACATGCGCCACAGCGCCAGGCTACCCGCCACCTGCAGCGCGGCGGCGATGATCAACATGGTCTGGCCGCCGGAGTCGTTCCACATGCCGAGCATGTAGCCGGGATTGGTCAGCATGAAGTAACTCACCAGAATCACCGGCAGCGAGCCGAGCACCCAGGCAGTCATCCGTGTTTCCCCGGTCAGGGCGCGCAGTTGCCGCGCGCCCTGGTCGCGTTCGCGGATCAGTTTGATCAGGTTCTCCAGCAACTCGCTGGCATTGCCGCCGTAGCGGTGGTTGACCTTGAGGCCGAGGGCGAACATGCGCAGTTCGTCCTGTTCGTACAGTTCGGCAAAGTCACTGACGGCGTCCGGTAGGTTCACCCCCAGTTGCACGTTGCGCTGCACCCGGCCCATGGCCTTTTTCAGTGGATCTTCACTGGCTTCGATACCGCCCAGCACCGCATCACTCAAGGTGCGCCCGGATTTGAGACTGCGCACGGTGTGATCGAGCAATTGTGGCAACTGTTCGATCATGCGTCGGGTCCGCCGCCGGTAGAGAAAGGCGATGTACACGCGCAAAAACAGCGGCGGTACGACCAGCATGATCAGCAGGCCGATCCAGTCTGCCGCCAGATAACCGACCCCCACCGCCAGCGCCCACAGGCTCATCCACAATCCGAAGCGCTCGGTGGGTCGACCCAGCCCTGCACGCAGGAACATCCGCTCCAGTCCCACCCACAGCGGTTTTTCCACGGTCAGTTGCGGTTGCCCGGCAGCGAGCCGATTGAGCACTTTTTCCGTCGCGGTCTGGCGCATGCCTTGGAGGAACAGGCGGATCGACAGCCCGAGCAAGATCAGGCAAGTGGTGATGAGGATGATCGCTCCCAGCATGCTCGCGCTCCTTGCCGTCAACCGAGATGGGCGTCATGGCGCAGCTTTTCGCCGGCCGGATTGATCGCTTCGCGCAGGAAGCCGAAACCGCTGCGACGGTCGAGGCGAAACAGGGTGTTGGTGACATAGACGTCTTCGCGGATGCCGACCACTTCCACCACCTCACTGACGCAGCGACGGCCGTCGGGCATGCGCGTCAACTGGATGATCACGTCGAGGGCGGCGCAGATCATCTGGCGCAGGGTGCGTTCGGCGATGGAGCGCCCGGTCAGACCGACCAGCGTCTCCAAGCGCAACAAGGCATCCTGCGCATTGTTGGCGTGCACGGTGCTCATCGAACCGTCGTGGCCGGTGTTCATCGCCGTCAGCACATCAACCACTTCGACGCCGCGAATCTCGCCGAGGATGATGCGGTCGGGGCGCATGCGCAGGGCGTTGCGGATCAGGTCGCTGGCCTTCACTTCGCCGTGGCCTTCGGCGTTCGGCGGACGGGTTTCCAGGCGCACCACGTGCGGGTGGCCGAGCTGCAATTCGGCAACGTCTTCGATGGTCACCAGCCGTTCGTGCGGGTTGATCAACTGGCTGAGAATGTTCAGCAACGTGGTTTTGCCGGTGCCGGTGCCGCCGCTGATAAGAATGTTGCAACGCTTGCCTACCGCCTCCTGAAGGAATTCGAAGATCGACAAGTCGATGGTCTGCATGGCCATCAGATCACTGCTTTTGAGCATGTCCTTGCGGAATTTTCGAATCGACAGGCACGGGCCGTCGAGGGCGATCGGCGGGATGATGGCGTTGACCCGGCTGCCATCGGGCAGGCGTGCGTCGACCATTGGCGAGGACTCATCGAGCCTGCGCCCAAGCGGCGCAAGGATGCGTTGCATGACCCGTTCGACGTGATGCGCATCGATGAAGCGCAGGTCACTTTGATGCAGTACGCCGTCGCGTTCGATGAACACCCGATGCGGGCCGTTGACCAGAATTTCCGTCACCGACTGATCCCGCAGCAACACTTCCAGCGGACCGAAACCGGTGAGTTCGTCGACGATCTCTTCGGCCAGCCGCTCCATCTCGTAGCGGGAAATTGCCAAATGCAACCGGGCGATGTATTCGGCGACTTTGTCCGTGACGAATTGCGCCAGTTGCTGGCGTGAACCTTCCAGCAGGTTTTTCCCCGACTCTTCGATGGCGTCGATGATGTAGCGGTGCAATACCAGTTTCAGGCCATCGTGATCGGTGTTGCCGACGCCGCCGCGTTGCGGCGCGCCGAAGAGTTTTTCTGCGCTCATGAGCTGCCTCGCAAGCGGTCGAACCAGGTGACTTTCGGTTTGGCCAGGCCTTCGGAGCGTTTGGCCAGGCGTTCGCCGAGGGTACGCAGGCTCTGGGTGAGTTTTTCCCGCGGGGCCAGTTCGAACAGGCTGACGCCTTGGTTCTTGGCGTTCAGGCGCAGTTCCGGAGCGAGGGCGAGGACGGCGATGACTTCCAGATTGAAAGTCTTGCCGAGGGTTTCCGAGTTCGGCGCAACGGCGCTCAGGTAACGATCGACCAACAGGCGACCGTGGTCGAGTTTCATGCCTTTTTCCCGCCACAGATTAAGGATCGCCAGATTGCGCCGGCAGTTGAGGACGTTCTGATCGGTGTACCACAGCAATTTGTCGCAATGGCTGACGAACGTGCGCAAGGCTTCGCTGTCGGCCTGGCCGGTGAGGTTTACGACGATGTGCTGGAAGTGTTGGCGCAAGGCGCTGAGCAACATGTACAGCTCGGCGGCGCTGGTGGTTTCCAGCGGTTCGTCACTGCTCGCGTAGGCGAGAATCCGCAAGCCGTGTTCGGCGCTGGTGAAGGCACTGTCGATCAGCGTCGCGTCGAGCCGGCGCAAGTGGCGCAGGGCATCGCCGAAGTGAAACGAGCTCTCCAGCCCCAACAGCGCCAGACTGTCACCGCGCGGCAAACCGAGATCGAGCAGCAGCGTCTGCTGACCGCTCTTTTGCACCACCATCGCCATGTGGTTGGCGAGCAGCGCGCCGTCGGAGCTGCTTTGCACACCGTACATGACGGTAAGGCCGCCCAATTGCGTGTTCGGCGTCACCGCCGGCAGGCGTTTGCTCAGGCGTCGCACCAGCCCGGCGACTTCGCTGGAGCGCGAGCCATAGGCGACGAAATCCCGTGCCCCGGCGCGCATGGCATTGAGCACAAGTTGATTGTCCATGCCGTCGCCGAGGGCGACGATCGCCAGCATTGGCTTGGCTTCCAGCGCGCCTTCGATCAACGCACTCTGGGCGACCACGTGTTCGCGGTCGAGGCCGACGAACACCAGATTGGCGAATGTCACGTCGACCAGCGCGAGCAATTCATCGAGGCTGCCGCCACCGGCGCTGACCACTTGGCCGAGGGGCGCGAGGGCGCTTTGCAGCCATTCCAGATCGGTACTGTTGCGGGTGATGGCGAGGAAGGTCTGGCTCAGGCTCTGGCTCATTGGGATAGTCCGCTGCGCTTGTCGAAGTTGCCGTTTTCGAGGAAGAACATGCGGTAGAAATTCGGATCGTAGTTGCGCAGTTTTTCCCCCGGCAGCGACGGCAGTTGCGCATCCGCCGCCAAGGGCTGAACCAAGTGCGGAGTGACGATCATCAGCAGTTCGCGCTCTTCGCGCTTGATCTGCGAATCACGGAAAAAAGCACCCAGCACTGGAATGTCACCCAGCCCCGGAAACTTGTTCACCTGCGAGCTGTTGCTGGTGCTGATCAAACCGCTGATGACAAAACTTTCGCCATCGGCCAGCGACACACTGGTGTCGGTGCGCCGCACGGTGAGGGCCGGCACCGGCGTGCCGCCAATGGAAATCCCGTTGGCGTAATCCAGTTCGCTGACCTCCGGCGCAACTTTGAGCATCACCCGATTGCGGTCGATCACGGTCGGGGTCAACGTCAGGCGGATACCGAATTCCTTGTATTCGATGGTCACCGTGTCGCTGCCGGAGCTGGGCACCGGGATCGGAATTTCGCCACCGGCCAGAAAGCTTGCACTCTGTCCGCTCAACGCCACCAGGCTTGGCCGCGCCAGCGTATAAGCGAAACCGCTGCCCTCCAGCGCGTTGATGATCGCCATGGTCTTGCCGCCGATCCAGGAGAAATTGAACAGGCCGTTGTTTACCGGCAAGCGTGCTTGCGGCACGCCATCGATGGTCGGCAGGGTACCGGGTGAACCGAACAGGAAGTTGCCGCGCACACCGATCAGCGAGGCCGTGGCTTCCTTGAGTTTGGTGCGGCTGACTTCGACGAAACGAATGTCGGTCTGCACTTGTGACGGCAGGGTCGGATCATCGGAAGGCAACGTACTCCCGCTGGTGAGCGCCGCCGTGGCGGCGCCGTGGACGAACACCATGCTTTGGCGCGGCTGGCTCGAGCAGTCGGTCCAGATCATCAAACTGGTGGCACCGGGGGCGATGCCGGTGAGCAGCAACGATGAGCTGCCGTTGGCGTGCACGTCGGCGATTTTCGGATCGCCGATGGCCAGGCGTGTGATCGCCACTGGGGACGGCATGTCCTGTTGAAAACCTTGATCGATTTCGATCACCGAAGGCATCGGGCCGAGCGCCGAACATTTGCCGCTGGCCGCCCACGCAGCGTTGGTCGACAGTCCCAGCACAAACAAGGCTCGCAGCATTGGTTTCAAGGTCGGTCGGAGGCGACTCTGCATGCACGTGGATCCTTGCGCAATCATGGGGTTTGTTGGGTGATCTGGTTGCCGCGAATGATTTCCACCGCCGGCCGGGCAGTGCCGCCGGTGCTGGCGGTGGACGGCGTTTTCGGTGCAGCGCCCAACGCCAGTTGCGTAAACTGGAAGAGCTGGCTGTTGGCGTTGTCGAGGTGGGCGGGTGCTCGCGGTTCGCCGGCCCAGTATTTGGCCAGGCGTTGTTCTTCGCTGCTGCGCACGGCCAGGCGCAACGTGCCGACCTGCGTGGCGAGCATCATCCGGCTGAGCAGTTGTTCCGGCACCGCGAGCACGACCGTGCGTGCTGCGATGCGGCGTTGGTCCTGTTTGATTTTTTCATCGGCGCTCAGGGCCGGTGAGGCGGGTTGGCCGTCGTTGGTCAGGCCGTATTGATCGCCGACACCGAGCACGCGCATGGCCGGCACGACAATTTGTGCCGATTGCTGCAGGTTGCTGGCGTCCTGCCGCAGGTACAGCAAAACGTCGACATAGTCGCCGGGAATCAACTGCCCGGCGGCGCCGATCACTTCGTCGACGGCCACAGTCAGGGCACGCTCGTCGCTGTGAATCATGCGTGCCAATGAGCCGCCGGCCTGGAAGCTTTCATCGTTGAGCCAGGTGCCGGCGCTCAGGTGCCGCCAGGGTGTGCGCCCCACGGCCTGGTCGATATTGCTGAGGCTGCCGGCCGGTGCGCTGCGCAGTTTTTCCACCGCAACATCGGCAGCGGTCAGGGGGGTGAAGGGGGGCACGTCGTGCACCAGCACGACCACCGGTTGACGGGTCTGGTCTTCGGCAATGGCGACGGTTTTTTCAACGGTGACCGCCGGCGCGGCAGGCGCCTCGGCAACGGGGGCCGGTTGACGACTGAGCACCAGTCCCCAGTAACCGACGAAAATGGCGCCGAGCAACAGCACCGCTGCAAGGCCAATGGTGACGCGACTGTTCATGACGGCTCTCCCTTTCCTGCTGCACTACCCACCGCACTTAACTACGAGAGAAGTCCCATCCGGCAGCTATGAACATGCAACTATTTCGCTATTTCAACGCTAGCTGATCCAAGCCGAAACGCCATTACTGACAGGAAAATAACCCACTAAAGTATGAGTCTTGGCCAATTAGCAGTAGGAAATGGCCGAGACACGATGGGATTAATCCTTTGTGATTAATGCGTTCTTACAGTTGTTGGGAGAGGCTTTGTTGACAATGCTCAAATGGCACGGTGGAACCTTGCCGCTGTAGCGTGACAGCAGCGCCATAGGCGCGAAGGAGTGGACGTATGTTTCGTATGACTCTCGACTATCTGGTAGCCAGAGCCCGGACTTTTATCAACAGTGAAGAGGGCGCCTCGGCGATCGAATACGCAATTGTGGTAGCCATGGTCGCGGTGGTCGTTGTGGTGTTTGTGACACCTGTCGGCAACAAAGTCCTCGCCATTTTCAACTCGGTCCTGACGTCGCTTGGCGGAACGGCGCAAACCCGACCCACGCCTTGATCGCACCTGCTCTCCTGACAATGTCTGCGCGCGGATCACCGCATTCGCGACCAGGCATTGTCGAGGCATCTTTATGACCTGTGTCTGGCCCGACGCCGACACGCAGGAGAACGTCCATGGTCTTTGATTATCTGCTGACGCGCGTACGGGCATTCCTGGCGAGCGATGAAGGGGCTTCGGCAATCGAATACGCCATTGTGGTGGCGATGGTTGCTGTGGTGGTTGTGGTGTTCGTGACGCCGGTGGGTGCGCGAGTGCTGGCGATTTTCAACAGTATTCTGGTGTCCCTTGGCGGGGCCGCGCAGACGGCTCCGGTGCAAACGCCGTAATCGCGGCGCGTGGTCAATGACAGGCTACACTCGGTTTCACTTTCAGTTTTTCAGGGATTGCCCATGACTGCTTCTTCGCTGCCCCGCCAACAGTTGCTTCTGGTTGACGATGAAGAGGACGCGTTGCTGGAGTTGGCGGAGTTGCTGGAAGGTGAGGGGTTTGTCTGTCATACCGCGACGTCGGTGAAGCTGGCGTTGCATCACCTGACTCGCCATCCGGATATTGCGCTGGTGATTACCGATCTGCGCATGCCGGAGGAGTCGGGCATGTCGTTGATCAAGCGGTTGCGTGAGCACACTTCGCGTCAGCATTTGCCGGTGATTGTGACGTCTGGCCATGCGGATATGGAAGATGTCAGCGATATGCTGCGATTGCAGGTGCTGGATCTGTTTCGCAAGCCGATTTATCACGTCAGGTTGTTGGAAACTTTGGATAACTTGTTTCCCAAGCCGAAGGTTTCTGTTGGGTGAATATCCGTTCTGTGCTTCGCACATGAGTCAAAACGGTCGGGCCTGGTTTGCTGAATGGTTGTAGCTGGCTGCTAACGATGGCGGCCTGCGAGCCGCGCACGCAATCCAACTGTGGGAGCGAGCTCGCTCGCGAATGCGGTATTTTCAGCCACCGCATTGCTATCCCACTCTCCTCACAATTGATAACTGAAACTGATGCTATACCGCGCCCGGCGATTGAACGTGTCGAGCGCTTCATCCGACATCGCCTTCGCCGCTTCCAGCGCAATGTTGTAGTACTTGGCATCGCCAAAGCGCAGGCCGATCGCGGCTGATGACAGGTTGTTGGCCTGGACCGGCAATTCGTTGAACCAGCTGCGCGAACGGTCCAGCACAAAGTACGGTTGCAGGATGCGCACCCAATTGCCGTCGCGGTTGAAGCTATAGTTGACCTCGTACGCCACCCCCCAGCCCTTGTCGCCCGACGCCTGATCATCCGGGTAACCACGGCCGAAGTTCTGCCCGCCGAACACCGCGCGTTCACTGTCGGGCAAGGTGTCGTCGCTCCAGTACAGCGCTGCCGACAGTACGCCTTGCCAGTTGTCGAGAAACTTGTTGCTCTGCACCCCGGACAGGCGTACGCGGAAGAAGTCGAGGTCGATGGCGCTGTTGTTGGTTTTCGCACCCATGCCGTCGACGCCCTGGTACACGCCGCCACTCAAAATCCGCAGTTGCCGCGCATCGGCTTTGCGCCAGTCGCTTTCGAAAGCGAGGGCGCGGATGTCGGTGCGTTCTTCGACGCTCAGCGGGTAGCCGACGACCTTGTAGCGGGTCTTGTCGTTGACGGCGTACAGCCGCGAGCCGGCGGTGAGCAGTTCGTTGGAAGCGGCAATCAGCGGCAGGTTGAAACCGATCGAATAGCGGTCGTTCTCGCGATGCGGTTTGAGTTCCAGGCCGTTGTCGAGCAGGAGGCTGGTGCTCGGGTCGGCGCGGTAGCGCGAAGCGGAGAGGGCCAGTTGTGCGCCCTCGGCATTGAGGAACTGGTTGTAGTCCAGTCGGTAGTAATGCTCTTTGTCGTCGCCCGGTGGGAACAGGCCGCTAAGGGTCAGCTGCTCGCCCATCGAGGTCTGCGAATTGCTGCTGACGCCGAGCAGGGCCTGGGTGCCGTTGCGGTTGTCTTCGGTGGTGCTCAGGCTGCTGGTGAACGCTTTGCGGCTGGCTTCGGCGACCAGGGTGGTCGCGCCGTCGGTGGTGCCCGGCGGCGGCACTTGCGCCTGAATCGTTACCCCGGGAATTCGGCTCATCAGCGTCGTGTAGCGTTCGAAGGTCTTGCGGGTCAGTGGGCGTTCAGCCTGGATCTTCGCGGCCAGCTCATCGATCAGGCCTTTGACCCGACCGATGTCGCCCTGCATTTGCACGTCACGCACGTAACCTTCCACCAGCACCACCCGCGCCACGCCGTCGTCGAAATTCTGTTGCGGCAGGAACGCGTAGGACAGCAAGTAGCCGTCCTGCTGATAGCGACGGGTGATGTTGCGTGTGGCTTCGATCAGATCGGCGAGGCTGGTTTGCCGACCGATCAGGGCTTTGTAATTCTCGGCGAGTTCAGTCAGCGGGTAGATCGTGCCGCCTTCGATCTGCACGGTTTTCAGATTGACCTTGGTGGTCATCATCAACGGCTGCGCAGCGGTCGCCCCGGCCTCCGGTACTTGCACCGGCGCGGCGCTCGGGCGATAGGCATCGGCCGGCAGGTTGGGCACGGGCAGGTTGCGGATGGTTTCGTTGCTGTTGAGAAAGCTGGGCAGGGTGTCGGCGAGGGCAGCGGAACTGAGGCTGAGGAACAGCAGGGACGCCATAACGCGCATAGGACACTCCATGGTCAGGTCACAGCTTGAGGCTGTTTTTTCCTAAGAAAAAAGCGGAAGACTCGTGGGAATCTTCCGCCCTCAACCAAGCGTAGGCGCTGTAGGTAAGGCCGTCGAATCGGCCAGGTGCAATTTAACGTTTGTTGCCTCCCAAGGCGCCGGTCAGACCACCGAGTACACCGCCCAGACCGCCACCGGTGGTGCCCCCGCTGGCACCGCCGTTGACCAGGCCGCCGACGGCGGTGACGGTGCTGCCGACGTTGGTTACCAGCCCACCGACGGCGGTAGTCACCGGATTGTTGGTGGCGGCAATCGTGTTGCCGAGGTTGCCGACCGCGCTGCCAACCTGGCTGGTGAGACCGGCGACTGGCGAGCCGATACCGGTAGCGGCACCCAGTTGTTGAGTCACGTTGGTCACGCCACTGGTGACCGGGTTCAGCGCTGTGCCCAAAGTGGCGCCGACGGTGGCCAGTGGTGAAGTCGTAGCGGTAATCGGTGAGCCCGAGCCGCCCAGTACAGTGTTCAGCGAAGCCACGGTATTACCCAGGCCGACAGCGCTGACACCACCGGCGCTGACCACGCCATTGGTGCTGCCGGCGTTCAGACCTGCACCGACATTGACCACCGCGCCACCGACAGTTTGCAGCAGACCGGTGCCGCCGAGTCCGCCACCGAGACCGCCGCCAATACCGCCGGAGCCAGTGCCGGAACCGGTGCCGTTGGAGACCAGACCACCCGCCTTGCCGACCGCAGTCCCGGCATTGCTCAGCGCACCGCCGAGGGTGTTGGTCAGAGCATTGCCGTTGCCAGCGTCAGTCACTTTGTCACCCACGCCGTTGACGGTATCGCCGACTTTCTGAACCAAGCCTTTGAGTGGATCACCCAGACCGGTCGCGCTGCCGACTTTGTCGGTGGTGCTTTCAACCATCGCAATCACCGGCACCAGATTTTTGCCGAGCTGGTTGGTCAATTGACTGGTCGGGCCATTGGTCAGTGTGGTGTCGAGGGTATTGCCGAGCATGGTGACTTTTTCGCCAACGCCATCCAGCAGCGGCGCGACTTTGGTGACCACGCCGCCGACCACCGGAACGCTGCCGGTAGCGGTCGCCAGTTTGCCGCTGAGGTCGGACACGCCGTTGCCGACATCCGTCACCACGCCGCCCACCGATGCGACGGTGGTGGTCAGGCCCTTAGAGTCGGTCGCCAGTTTGCCAATGCCGTTGCCGACACCGTCACCCAAGGTGCTGACGACATTGCCAGTGGTGTTGGCCACGCTTTGCACAACGCCACCGACCACCGGAACGGTGCTCAACGAGTCGCCAATCTGCCCGACGCCATCGCCTACGCCGGCGACGGTAGTGCCGACATCCTGCACCAGCGTGGTGGTCACCAGCGGCGTTGGGGTGGCTGGATTGGTCGGGTTGGTAGGATCTGTCGGATTGGTTGGATTCGTCGGATTGGTCGGGTTGGTTGGATCGGTTGTGCCTGTGCCGCCAGTGCCACCGGTTCCGCCTGTGCCTGCGGTATCACCTGTGCCACCTGTGCCGCCAGTACCTCCGGTGCCCGCTGTGTCGCTGGCCGGCGCCGAACTGGCCGAGCTGCTTTTATGGCCGCCACCGCCGCTGCTGCAGCCAGCGAGACCCAGAGAGAAAATCAAAGCCAGAGCGATTGCCGATTTGCACCACACGTCTTGAGTTTTCATGATCGAGATTCCTTGCACCTGTCACAACGTTCGTCGTCTTCGATGGCTCACCGATCTGTTGCCGGTGATGCCTCGTCCGTGGTTGTAATTTCAGTCGGTGCGTGGATTTCAACCATTCTCAAGTTGGTATTAACGCCTTTATATACAAGGGCCAATGCAGTGCCTAACGACTAATACCCAAGATATACACGGGCAAAAAAAGGCCTTGAAAATCAAGGCCTGAGTTTTTTTGGGGAGAGGGGAAATAGCGAGGAAAACTTAAGTGATATATACACAATTTACGGGCTGTTGCTGCTCTGCCGGAGCGTCAGGCAATCGGTTGCCATAGACCGACCATGTGCTCCAGGTCGCCAGCGCCCATCAACTGCAACTCGCCACTGGAACCTGCGGCGCTGGCCAATAACCTGACCTCGCTGGGCAGGCGCACCGGTTTGCGAAAATGCACGGCGATTTCCAGATTGGCCTTGGGTAGCTGATCCGCCAGCGCCGCCAGTGTGCGAGCCTTGTTCCACAAACCGTGGGCGATGGCGGTGGGGAAACCGAACAGCTTGGCACTCGCCGCGCTCAGGTGAATCGGGTTGTAGTCGCCGGACACCTTGGCGTATTGCCGGCCAATGTCAGCCGGGGCTTTCCAGTGTGCAACTTCCGTCAGCGCTTGGCTCGGTTGCCAATCCTGCTCAACCGCCTCGCCTTCGAGTTTCACCCCGCGACAGAGCATCTGACTTTCCGCCTCCCACAACGGCCCGAGTTGATCATCGAGTGTGGTCAGCAAATCAAACGTGGCGCCTTTGGGATGCGGTTGCAGGTTGTGTACGCGCGCACTGACTTGCGCGCGGCTGATCCCGCCCATTGGCCGTAATACGCGGATGCGATTGCTCAGGTGAATCAGGCCGAGCAACGGAAACGGGAAGTCCTTGGCCGTGAGCAATTGCATCTGCAAGGCAAAAGCGAGGATGTGTGGATAAGTCGGCGGCAACAAGCCGTCATCGGCGAACCCGCAGACTTTGCGATACGCCGCCAGGCGTTGGCCCTCGACATCTACCCAGCAGCGCAAACCGTTGTCGGGCAGTTGCGTACCGGTGATTTTGCGTCGCGTCGCCGCCCGCGCGTAAAGCCCGGGCAAACCCGGTTCACGATCCAGTGTGTGCCATTCGATGCTCATGCCTTAAGCCCCCAGAACACTTTGTCCACAGACTCGCAGCGCCTGCCCGGTGAAAGCGCCGGTGCCGGGTTGCGCCAGCCATGCGACGGCTTCAGCGACGTCTTGCGGCAAGCCGCCCTGGCCCAGCGAACTCATGCGCCGCCCGGCTTCACGCAGGCCAAACGGAATGTGCGCGGTCATCTGGGTTTCGATGAACCCCGGCGCCACGGCGTTGATGCTGATGCCGCGCTCGAGCAGGGTCGGCGCCCAGGCTTGCGCCAGACCGATCAGCCCAGCCTTGCTCGCGGCATAGTTGGTTTGCCCACGGTTACCGGCGATGCCGCTGATCGAGGCGAGCAGCACCACCCGTGCGTTGTCGTGCAGCGTGCCGCTGTCGAGCAAGGCTTTGGTCAGCACTTGCGGGGCGTTGAGGTTCACCGCCAGCACCGCGTCCCAGAATTCCGGGGTCATGTTGGCCAGGGTCTTGTCGCGGGTGATGCCGGCGTTGTGCACCAGAATGTCGACGCCGTCAGGCAGATGTTCGATCAGTTGACTGGCCGCGTCTTCGGCGCAGATATCCAGGGTGATGCTGCGCCCGCCGAGGCGCGCGGCGAGGGCGTCGAGATCGGTTTTCGCCGGCGGCACGTCGAGCAGGATCACCTCGGCGCCGTCGCGCGCCAGGGTCTCGGCAATCGACGCGCCGATGCCGCGCGCCGCGCCCGTGACCAACGCCTTGCGCCCGGCCAGTGGCCGCGTCCAGTCTGTCACGGGTGTCGCACAAGCCGTCAGGCGAATCACCTGACCGGAAACGAAGGCACTTTTCGGCGACAGGAAAAACCGCAGCGGCCCTTCGAGTTGATCTTCGGCGCCTTCACCGACGTAGATCAGTTGCAGCGTGCCGCCGCTGCGCAACTCTTTGGCCAGTGAACGGGAAAACCCTTCCAGCGCTCGTTGCGCACTGGCGGCGAACGGATCAGTTTGGCTTTCCGGGGTGCGGCCGAGAATCACCAGATGCGCGCTGGATTCGAGGTTTTTCATCAATGGCTGGAAAAATTCGCGCAGCTGTTTGAGCTGGTCGGTGTGCTGCAACTCACTGGCGTCGAACACCACGGCTTTGAGTTTCGGGCCATGGCCGGGAATCCACTCGGTGGCGCTTGCAGGCTGATCGCCGTAGCGATAAATGCCGTCAGTCAAACGGTTGGCGAAACTGCTGATGCGCTCCGCCAGCGGCCCGCCGCCGATCAGCAGCGCACCCTCCACCGGACGCAGACGCCCGGCTTGCCAGCGTTCCAGCCGCACCGGCGACGGCAGGCCCAGTGCCCCGACCAGACGATGGCCGATGGACGAGTTGGCGAAGTCGATATAGCGGTCAGACATGGAACGCTCTCCAGAAGTTGGGGTTCAAAGTGTGGACTATCGACGGCAATCAATCGTTCGATCCACGCAATACGGCCTACGCTAGAACAGCAGAGTAGACCACCGACCCTGTGGGAGCTGGCTTGCCAGCGATGGCAGAGTGTCAGTCACTGTAGATGCTGGACGTGCCGGCCCCATCGCTGGCAAGCCAGCTCCCACAGGGATCTCAATGAATCCGGATCAACAAGGAGTTATGCATGAGTCAGCTGCGCCGCGTCGCGATCATTGGCGGTAACCGTATCCCTTTCGCCCGCTCCAACGGGCCGTACGCCACGGCCAGCAATCAGGCGATGCTTACCGCCGCCCTCGAAGGCCTGATCGAACGCTACAACCTGCACGGCCAGCGCATCGGTGAAGTGGTGGCGGGGGCGGTGCTTAAATTGTCACGGGATATGAATCTGACCCGCGAATGCGTACTCGGCTCGCGTCTGTCTCCTGCAACACCTGCCTACGACATTCAGCAAGCCTGCGGCACCGGCCTTGAAGCGGCGATCCTGGTGGCGAATAAAATCGCCCTCGGCCAGATCGAGAGCGGCATTGCCGGCGGCGTCGACACCACATCCGACGCGCCGATCAGTGTCAGCGAAGGCCTGCGCAGAATCCTGCTGCAAGCCAACCGGGGCAAAACCACCGCCGACAAACTGAAAACCTTCCTGCAATTGCGGCCCAAACATTTGCTCCCCGAGTTCCCGCGCAACGGCGAGCCGCGCACCGGATTGTCGATGGGTCAGCACTGCGAGCTGATGGCGCAGACGTGGAACATTCCCCGCGAGGATCAGGATCAACTGGCGCTGGAAAGCCATCACAAGCTGGCCGCGTCCTACGCCGAGGGTTGGCACAACGATCTGATGACGCCGTTTCTGGGCCTGACCCGCGACAATAATCTGCGTCCGGACCTGACCCTGGAAAAACTCGCCGCGCTGAAACCGGCCTTCGAGAAAAGCGCCAAAGGCACGCTGACCGCCGGCAACTCGACACCGCTGACCGATGGCGCCTCGGTGGTGCTGCTGGGCAGTGAAGAGTGGGCGAAGGAACGTGGCCTGCCGATCCTGGCTTATCTGCGCGATGGCGAAGCGGCGGCGGTGGACTTCGTCAACGGCGCCGAGGGCCTGTTGATGGCGCCGGTGTATGCCGTGCCTCGCCTGCTGGCGCGCAATGGACTGACCTTGCAGGACTTCGATTACTACGAAATTCATGAGGCGTTCGCCGCACAAGTGCTGTGCACGCTGAAGGCCTGGGAAGACCCTGAATACTGCAAAACCCGCTTGGGCCTGGAGGCGCCGCTGGGTTCGATCGACCGCAGCCGGCTCAATGTGAAAGGCAGTTCGCTGGCGGCGGGGCATCCGTTTGCCGCGACTGGCGGGCGGATCGTCGCCAACCTGGCCAAATTGCTGGATGCGGCGGGCAAGGGCCGAGGTCTGATCTCGATCTGCGCCGCGGGCGGGCAGGGCGTCACCGCGATTATCGAACGTTGACCCCGCTCCCACAGGATCTTCAGTGCATCGACATGTCAGATTCTGTCGCAAATGCCCTCGACGGCCGATAACTACAAGTGACCCGGGCTCGGCTATGATTCGCAGCGGTCGATTTTTTTCGGCACAGTGTGTGCATTCATAGGGTTCACAGGTCGGCAACCCCTCCCCGTGGTGCGAGGATTGCCGTATAACGAGTGACATTCGCGTGTTTGGTAATAAAGGACCCACAATAAAAGCTGATGAAGACTCCAAAACGCATTGAACCCCTGATCGAGGACGGTCTGGTCGACGAAGTGCTGCGCCCACTGATGAGTGGCAAAGAAGCAGCTGTTTATGTAGTGCGCTGCGGTAATCAGTTACGTTGCGCGAAGGTCTACAAGGAGGCGAATAAACGCAGTTTCCGCCAGGCGGCCGAGTATCAGGAAGGCCGCAAGGTTCGCAACAGCCGACAGGCGCGGGCGATGGCCAAGGGCTCCAAATTCGGTCGCAAAGAGACCGAAGATGCCTGGCAGAACGCCGAAGTCGCGGCGCTGTTCCGTCTCGCCGGTGCCGGTGTGCGGGTACCCAAACCGTACGACTTCCTCGACGGCGTGCTGTTGATGGAATTGGTCGCCGATGAATTCGGCGACGCTGCGCCGCGTCTGAACGACGTGGTGCTGGAGCCGGATCAGGCGCGCGAATATCACGCGTTCCTGATTTCGCAGATCGTGCTGATGTTGTGTACCGGTCTGGTGCACGGTGACCTCTCGGAGTTCAACGTGCTGCTGACACCGACCGGCCCGGTCATCATCGACCTGCCGCAAGCGGTCGACGCTGCCGGCAACAACCACGCGTTCAGCATGCTCGAGCGCGACGTCGGCAACATGGCTTCTTATTTCGGTCGCTTCGCGCCGGAGTTGAAGCAGACCAAGTACGCGAAAGAAATGTGGGCGCTGTACGAAGCCGGCACTTTGCACCCGGCCAGCGTGCTGACCGGCGAGTTCGATGATCCGGAAGATCTGGCCGATGTCGGCGGGGTCTTGCGCGAGATCGAAGCGGCGCGCCTCGACGAGGAACGCAAGCAGGCCATCCGCGCGGCGGACGACGAGCCGAAAGGCAAGTCCGACGAACCACCGCCACCACCGTGGATGCAGTAAGCGTTTGAACAGAAACCCGGCTTCGGCCGGGTTTTTTTGTGCCCTGTACTTTTCCGGAGAACACCCCAAATTCCCTGTGGGAGCGAGCCTGCTCGCGAAGGGGCCGTACCAGTCACCATCCTCGTTGACTGATACACCGCTTTCGCGAGCAGGCTCGCTCCCACAGGGGGTGGTGGTGTTGCTAATAGTTGTGTGGGAATCTGTCCGGCCTCCGCACACTCAAGGACTGAATGTGATCACCCCACGCAACACCCACCTGATCGTCACCGCTCGATTGATCTCCGATTTCGGCGCTTTCCTCAACATGGTCGCGCTCGCCACTTACGTCTACCTGCTAAGCAACAGCGCCATGAGCGTCGGGATCTTTCTTGCGAGCCGCGTGGGTGGAGGGATATTCGCCAGTCTGATCGGCACCGTGTTTTACCGCCGTTGGGGCGGGCGCCTGCCGTTGATTGCCTTCGATCTGCTGCGCGCCAGCCTGCTCGGTTTGCTGCTGATCGTGCCCGCCGCACAGCAGGCGATTTTCTTGCCGGTGGTTGCTTTCGGCTTGGGCCTGGGCAATTCGATGTTCGCCATTGGCCTCAACAGCCAGTTACCACGTTTGATCCCCGCCGAGCAATTGCTCAGGGCCAACGCCTGGATCACCTCGGCCTCATCCGCCGCCATGGTGGGGGGCAGTCTGGTTTCCGGTTTGCTGGTGGCCGCTTTTGGTTTCGAGACGGTGTTTGCCCTGAATGCGCTGACCTACCTGTTGGCGGCCGTGCTGATCGTGCCGCTGCGTTTCGAAAAAACCATCGTCGACGAAAAACCTGAGCGCAGTGAATGGTCGGCCTTGATGCACTGCCTGCGCAGTGCCCCGGTGATTGCTGCGATGCTGGCTGTGAGCATGGGCGACACCCTCGGCAGCGCGGCGCACAACGTCGGTTTTCCGATCATCTCGAAATTGCTCTCGCCGGATTCAGCGAGCACCACGTTGGGCCTGATGCTCGCGGTGTGGGCCAGCGGCAAATTGCTCGGAGCGCGAATCGCCAGCCGCCTGAAGGGCTCGGACAACGTTCACCTGGAGCGTCGATTCTTTTTCGGCGTGGCGCTGATGTCTTGCGGCTTCATCCTGATGTTTCAGCAGCACAGCCTTTTCGGTTTGCTGCTGTTTTCGCTGCCGGCGGGGCTGGGCGACGGTTTTTCCGAAGTCGGCCTGATGTCACGTCTGCAGCGCGAACCGGAATCTCTGCGCCTGCCGATTTTCAGTTTTCTGACGCTGCTGCAAATGACCGGGTTGGGTGTCGGCATGCTGATCGCCGCGCCGTTCTACGCCTGGTGGACGCCGGGTGCCGTGGTCATGCTGTTCCACGGCATTCCCCTCGGCACTTTGCTCGCGGTGAAGTGGTTGGCGTTCAGGCGCGGGCGGGTTGCGCGCAGCAGCCCGACGCCAGTTCCTTGAGGATCGGGCAGTCTGGGCGATGGTCGCCGTTGCAGTGTTCGACCAGGTCCTGCAAGGTGTCGCGCAGCTCACCGAGTTCGCGGATCTTCTGATTCAGCTCGTCGATGTGCTGGCGCGCCAAGGCCTTCACATCGGCGCTGGCGCGTTGCCGATCCTGCCAGAGGGTCAGCAGTTTGCCGACCTCTTCCAGTGAGAATCCCAGATCCCGCGAACGCTTGATAAACGCCAGGGTGTGCAGATCGTCTTCGCCGTAGACCCGGTAACCGCTGTCGGTGCGATGGGCTGCTTTGAGCAAACCGATCGACTCGTAATAGCGGATCATTTTCGCGCTTAGGCCGCTGTGTTTGGCCGCTTGACCGATGTTCATCGGTGCTCCTCCAGATCCTTGGGCTTCCAGGTTTTCAACAGTAGCGCATTGCTCACCACGCTGACGCTCGACAGCGCCATCGCCGCACCGGCCAGCACCGGGTTAAGAAAGCCGAACGCCGCGAGCGGAATGCCGATCAGGTTGTAGACGAAGGCCCAGAACAGGTTTTGACGGATCTTCGCGTACGTCTTGCGGCTGATCTCCAGCGCCGCCGGCACCAGACGCGGATCGCCACGCATCAGGGTGATGCCCGCCGCGTGCATGGCCACGTCGGTGCCGCCGCCCATGGCGATGCCGATGTCGGCAGCGGCGAGGGCCGGGGCGTCGTTGATGCCATCACCGACCATGGCGATCACGCCGGTTTTTTTCAGCTCCGCGACGGTGGCGGCTTTGTCCGCCGGCAGCACTTCGGCGTGGACATTGCGGATGCCCAGCGCCTCGGCGACCACGCGAGCGCTGCCACGGTTGTCGCCGGTCAACAGATGGCTGTGGATATCGCGTGCGGCGAGTTGCTGCACGGCTTCCAGTGCGCCAGGTTTCAAAGTGTCGCCGAAGGCGAACAAGCCGAGCACGCGCGGTTCAGGGCTTTGCTCGATCAGCCACGACAGGGTGCGGCCTTCGGCTTCCCAGGCTCGGGCGGATTCGCTCAGGTTGCCAGCACTGAGGCCGCTTTCTTCGAGCAACCGGCGATTGCCCAGCGCCAAACGTCGGCCATCCAGATTGCCGGCAATGCCGCGACCGGTCATGGATTGGCTGTCGCTGACAGCCGGAATATTCAGTTCGCGTTCGGCAGCAGCGTCGAGCACCGCTTTGGCCAACGGATGTTCGCTGCCGCGTTGCAGGGCGCCGGCCAGTGTCAGCACGTTGTTTTCATCGCCGTCGACTGCACTGAAATGAGCGATGCGCGGCGTACCGGAGGTCAGCGTGCCGGTCTTGTCGAAGACCACGCTGCTGACTTCATGGGCACGTTCCAGCGCTTCGGCGTCTTTGATCAGAATGCCGTGGCGCGCCGCGACACCGGTGCCGGCCATGATTGCGGTCGGCGTCGCCAGACCAAGGGCACACGGGCAGGCGATGACCAGAACAGCGACCGCATTGATCAGTGCGGTTTCCAGCGGTGCGCCATGTAGCCACCAGCCGATCAGTGTCGCCAAGGCAATCAGCAACACCGTCGGCACGAAGATCTGGCTGACTTTATCCACCAGTTTCTGGATCGGCGCTTTTGCCGCTTGTGCGTCCTCGACCAGGCGAATGATGCGCCCCAGCACGGTTTCGGCGCCGAGGGCCTGAGTGCGCACCAGCAAGCGACCTTCACCGTTGATCGCGCCGCCGGTGACCTTGTCCCCCGGTTGCTTCGGCACCGGCAGACTTTCGCCGCTGATCAGGGCTTCATCGGCATGGCTCTGCCCTTCGATGACCTCGCCGTCGACCGGGAAACGTTCACCGGGTTTGACCAGCACCAGATCATTCAGGCGCAGGGCGCTGATGGCGACGTCCTGTTCGCGGCCATCGATCACTTGTATCGCCCGCTCCGGGCGCAAGGCTTCGAGGGCGCGGATGGCGCTGGCGGTCTGGCGTTTGGCGCGGCTCTCGAGGTATTTGCCGAGCAGCACCAAAGCGATGACCACCGCCGACGCTTCGAAATATAAATGCGGCATACGCCCGGCAGCAGTGGCCCATTCGTACAGGCTCAAGCCATAACCGGCGCTGGTGCCGAGGGCGACGAGCAAGTCCATGTTGCCGGCGCCGGCGCGCACGGCTTTCCACGCGGCGACATAGAAACGTGCACCGAAAATGAACTGCACCGGCGTGGCGAGGGCGAATTGCGCCCAGGCCGGGAGCATCCAGTAGATGCCGAACGGTTGCAGCAGCATCGGCGCCACCAGCGGCAGGGCGAGGGCGATTGCGCAGATCAGCGCCCAGCGTTCGTGCTTGAGCTTCTGTTGCTGGTGATCGGTTTGCGGGTGTTCGCCTTGCCAGACGCTGGCCGAATAACCGGCCTTGCTCACGGCATCGAGCAGGGTTTGTGGGTCGACCTGACCGAGCAGTTCGAGGTGCGCACGCTCGTTGGCCAGATTGACGCTGACGCCTTTCACACCGGGGACTTTGTTCAGGGCACGTTCGACGCGACCGACGCAGGACGCGCAGGTCATGCCTTCGATATTTAGTTCGACAGTTTGCTGCGGGACGCTGTAACCGGCGCGTTCGACCGCTTCCATCAAGGCGGGAAGGCTGTCGCCCGGCGCCTGTACTCGGGCCTGCTCAGTGGCGAGGTTGACGCTGACCGCACTGGCGCCGCTGACTTTGCTCAAGGCCCGCTCGACCCGACCGGCGCAACTGGCGCAGGTCATGCCGGCAATCGGCAGATCGAACGTGATGGAATCGGACATCGGTCGTACTCCCTGTAGTGGATGCCTACAAGGATCAACCTTGCCATGCGGGCAAGGTCAAGCGCCAATCTTCCTACCCTGATCGTTCCCACGCTCTGCGTGGGAACGCCTCCTGTGACGCTCTGCGTCACGCATCGGGACGCTCTGCGTCCCTGGCTGCATTCCCACGCAGAGCGTGGGAACGATCAAAGATCGCAGCCTTCGGCTAGCGACTCAGTATTCGAGAGCCGCAGGCTTCAAGTAGACGCCTTCGGAATTCATCGCCAACCGATACTTCAGCACATCACCAGCATGCAGTTTGATCTCCTGCGAACCCGGCGCGAGCATCCCCGGATTGCACCCGGCCACCTGTCCCGGCAGCAACTTCAGGCGCAGCGACACGGTGCCCGGCGGCAGGTTGAAGGAAATGCTTTGCTCCTGCAGCAACCGCGCCGAGAGCTGATCCTGGATGTACACGCCGATCTCGCAGGAAGTCGAGACTTCCAGACGCTCGCGGGAAATGATCAGCACCGCGTAGTCCTCGCCAGCGGCTTGCACTTGCGGGACGGCGGCAAAGAGACTGAGAAAGCCAAACAGGCTGAAAGCTGACCAGCGCATGGCTGAATCTCCTGAATCGAGTCATTGATGTACGCAGCTTGGCCGAGCGCGGCGCCGATTGCCAGCCCGGCAGTTTATTCAAGAACTTGACCTTGCCATCGTGGCAAGCTCGAGACTGCCGGCAACCTCACTCAAAGGAGTCTTTCCATGCAAGTGTTCAATGTTCAAGGCATGTCCTGCGGTCACTGCGTCAAAGCCATCACCAACGCCGTGCAGGCCAAAGATCCGGCGGCCAGCGTGCGGGTCGATCTGGCGGCGAAAGAGGTCGGCGTCGAAAGCGCGCTGAGTGCCGAGCAGGTGATAGAGCTCATCAGCGAAGAAGGCTATGCCGTGAAACTCGTCTGAAGTTTTATAGTTAGCGAGCTATCGGAATGTTCAAGGCGTCCGGGCGCAGCTAGACTGTCGGGCTGCCGACTTGCCTGACTGGATGCCTGATGAACTTCCGTACCATTCTGATTCTCGGTGCCTTGACCGCCTTCGGGCCCTTGGCCATCGACTTCTATTTACCCGCATTTCCCTCGATGGCGCTGGCGTTCGCCACCGACGAGAAACATGTGCAGATGACCCTGGCGGCGTATTTCGCCGGGTTATCGATTGGCCAACTGCTTTACGGCCCGGTGGCGGATCGCTTTGGCCGCCGTATTCCGTTGCTCGTGGGGCTCGCGCTGTTCACCTTGGCCTCGCTGGCCTGCGCCTACGCGCCGAACCTCGAATGGCTGATCGGTGCGCGCTTCGTCCAGGCGTTAGGCGGCTGTGCGGGGATGGTGATTTCCCGCGCGGTGGTCAGCGACAAATGCGACGCGGTGGGTTCAGCGAAAGTCTTCTCGCAATTGATGCTGGTGATGGGCCTGGCGCCGATTTTGGCGCCGATGCTCGGCGGTTTGCTGGTCAATACCACCGGTTGGCAGTCGATCTTCCTGGTGCTGACCGGGTTCAGCGCATTGGCCGGCCTGGCCGTGGCGCTGGGTCTGCCGGAGAGCATGCCGGCGCACATGCCGCGCCAACCGTTATCCGGTGCATTGCGCCAATACGGTCGCCTGCTCAAGGATCGCGTCTACCTCGGTCATGCCCTGACCGGTGGCATCGCCATCGCCGGGATGTTCGCCTACATCGCCGGTTCGCCGTTTATCTTCATCAAACTGTATGGCGTGCCGGCCGAGCATTTCGGCTGGCTGTTCGGTACTAACGCGGCGGGTTTCATTCTGGTGGCGCAGATCAATGCGCGGATGTTGGCCAAGCGTGGCCCGGCCTTCCTGCTGGCGCGTGCGGTCTGGGTGTATCTGGCGGCGGGGCTGACGTTGCTCGCGGTCAGCGCCATGCACACCGAATCCCTGTGGCCGCTGCTGATTCCGCTGTTCATCTGTGTTTCCAGCCTCGGCTGCATCAGCCCCAACGCTGCCGCGTGCGCGATGAACGGGCAGGGCGGGCGCGCCGGCAGTGCGTCGGCGTTGCTCGGTTGTATGCAGTTCAGCGTCGCCGCTGGTGCTTCCGCACTGGTGGGGGTGCTGCACGATGGCACGGCTGTACCGATGGCGATCGTCATCAGTATTTGCGGTGTGCTGGTGGTGTGCGTGGCAATGCTCACCCGGCGTCTGCAGAACGCGCGGGCGCTGGCGCAAGCTCAGGCCGAAGCGTGAAACCTCAGCCGGCAGCGCGCTGCTGGCTGCGGTCGGGAATCTCATGGGGCGCGCAAAGTCGCGCTTCGAGGGTGCGGGTGAAGGCCAGTGCCTCGGCTTCACTGCGAAATGTCACGGCGTGCTGGTCCAGACGAACCTGCCATTGAGACTTTGCCACTTCTTTCATCAGGATCTTCATTGCTGACCTCCCTCGCGTAAAAGATGTATCGCAGAGGCTTCGATTGTAGTCCTGAATACGGTCGCAATTGTGACAACGGTCAAGCATCTGACTGACGGCAAAAAGCTCTCGGCAGCCCCTGTAGGTGCTGCCGAGGGCTTCATTTTTTGAGCTTAGAAACCTTCTAAAACAATTTTCCCCTTGGCTTTACCACTTTCCAGCAACTCATGCGCCCGACGCAGGTTGGCCGCATTGATGACACCGAAATGCTCACCCACGGTGGTCTTCAACGTCCCCGCGTCAATTAGCTCGGCGACGCGGTTGAGCAGGTTGTGCTGTTCGATCATGTCTGCCGTTTCGAACAGCGAGCGGGTGTACATGAACTCCCAGTGCAGCGACAGGCTCTTGCGTTTGAGCTTGGTGATGTCCAGCGACTTCGGATCATCGATCAGCGCCAGTTTGCCTTGTGGGGCGAGCGCTTCGACCAGTTGATCCAGATGCTGATCGGTTTGCGTCAGGCTGGCGACGTGGGTGACGTTGTCGATGCCGGCGCGCTTCAGTTCTTCGCTCAGCGGCTGGCTGTGATCGATCACCAGGTCGGCGCCCAGTGCTTTGACCCAGTCACGGGTCTGTGCGCGGGACGCGGTGCCGATCACGTTCAGACCGGTCAACTGCTTGGCCAATTGAGTGAGGATCGACCCTACACCGCCCGCCGCGCCAACGATCAACAGGCTCTGGCCTTCATCGGTTTTGCCTTCGCGGATTTGCAGGCGTTCGAACAACAATTCCCACGCGGTGATCGCGGTCAGTGGCAGCGCGGCGGCTTCGGCGAAACCGAGGGATTTCGGCATGTGGCCGACGATGCGCTCATCCACCGTGTGCAGTTCACTGTTGCCGCCGGCGCGGGCGATGGAACCGGCGTAGAAAACTTTGTCGCCCGCCTTGAACAGCGTCACGTCGCTGCCGACAGCCTTGACCACACCGGCAACGTCCCAGCCCAGCACTTTCGCCGCGCCGTTTTCCGGTGCCACGTTCTGCCGCACCTTGGTGTCGACCGGGTTGACCGAAATGGCTTTGACTTCCACCAGCAGGTCGCGCGGGCCGGCGAGCGGTTCTGGCAGTTCGATGTCTTGCAGGGATTTTGCGTCGCTGATCGGCAGGGAAGCGTAGTAGGCGATGGCTTTCATGAAGGGCTCCGTACAGGTAATAGAAGAAGAAATCAGCCAATCGCGCCGAGGCGCTTCAGCTCAAAGTGTTCAATGGTGTGGCCGGCAGTGGCCTGGAAGTTCTGAAAATGGGCGCTGGCGTTGTGTATTTGCAGAATTTCTTCGCTGGCCCAGTGTTCGATCACATAGAAAACCTGCGGATCGGCGAGGTCGCGGTGCAAGTCGTACTGGCTGCAACCGGCTTCGGCGCGGCTCGGTGCAACCAATGCGCGCAGGCCGTGCTCAAGAAGATCCTGTTGGCCGGGTTTGGCGACCAGGGTGGCTATGGCGGTGAAGGGCTGGGACATGCTCGACTCCTGAAAAGCGGACTGAATGCGATGGCCAGATGATTGGCTATTTCTCTGCGAGATAAAACCGGCTAAAAGAGCAGTCTCTTTCAATATTTTTTTGATAATCGAGGCTGAAATGCTGCGTTTCGATGACTTGCAGTTGTTTGTCCGGGCGGCGGATCTGGGCAGTCTGTCGGCGGCTGCGCGGGTGATGGACATGTCTGCGGCTGTGGCCAGTGCGGCGTTGAAACGGATCGAACAGCAATTGGGCGCGCGCTTGTTGGCCCGATCGACCCGCAGCCTGCGCCTGACGGCCGAAGGTGAGGGCTTTCTCGAATACGCCCGGGCGGCGTTGAGCAATCTGGATGAAGGCCGGCGCTTGCTCGCCAGTGGGCAGGATCAGGTCAGCGGCGTTTTGCAGTTGTCGGCGCCTTCGGACTTCGGGCGCAACCTGTTGCTGCCATGGCTCGATGAATTCCAGCGCGAGCACCCGAAGCTGACCGTGCGTTTGTTGCTCGGCGATCGCATCGCCGACCTGTTCCGCCAGCCAGTGGACATCGCTCTGCGTTATGGCGAACCGGAAGACTCGAGCCTGGTCGCCTTGCCCATCGCCCCGCATAACCGCCGCGTGCTGTGTGCCTCCCCGGCCTATCTCGCGCGGCACGGCGAACCGCGCCAGCTCGAACAACTGGCCCAGCACAATTGCCTGCTGTACATGCTCGGCAGCCGGGTTCATGACCATTGGAGTTTTCACGACGGCAAACGTGAAGTCGGACTGACCGTCAGCGGTGACCGCTTCAGTGATGACGCCGATGTGGTGCGCCTGTGGGCAGTGGCCGGCGCCGGGATTGCCTACAAGTCGTGGCTGGATGTGGGCGCCGATGTCCTCGCCGGGCGGCTCAAAGTGCTGCTGCCGGAGCTGCTGTGCGAGCGCGCTCCGCTGAATTTGTTGTGCGCCCATCGCGCACAATTGAGTAAGCCGGTGAACCTTCTCAGGGAAATGCTCGCCAGCCGATGCGCTGATTTGAGTAGTCAATTTCCCGTTTTTTCGGAAGTTGCTCATTAGTCGCAGGTAAATAGAGAAATTTCTGTCAGGAACAATCACCACCTGCGCAGGCCCCGGCGCGGGACGCGGGGGCTATCCCGCTTATACTAGCGCCCGCCTCAGACCAGCACCGACACCCCGGCCCGGAGACGCTTGCACCGCGCCGCCAGTCTTCGAGTGACGGTCGCGCAACTGCTGCGGGTTCTGCGCCGGAGCAGGCTGCGTCAGTGGCCTGCCTTGCCCCGGTTCATGGCGATTTTTCGCGTCTTGGCCGATGACTCATTAGCGGCCAAGATGTCTCCGAGCAGTAGACGATACGATTCAACAGGGAGTGAACACATGGAACATGCACCTTGCATCAGCCAGATCGCCACGTTGCTGGCCGACCCCAAGCGCAGCGCGATGATGTGGGCGTTGATGGATGGCTCGGCCCGGCAAACCGAAGAGCTGGCGCTGCTGGCAGGTCTCTCGCCCTCGTCGGCCAGTGCCCATCTGGGGCGTTTGTCCGCTGGCGGTCTGTTGAAGATCGAAATACGCGGTCGCAAGCGTTTCTTTCGCCTGGCCGCTCCGGAGATCGGCGCCGCCATCGAGGCGCTGGCCAGTGCCACCATCGCCAGCGCTCCCCGGGAAGTGCCTGAAGTGTTCAAGCGCAGCACGCCGATTGCCAGGTCCCAGGCCGCGCCGTCGTCGTTGTTGCGCGCACGTTTCTGCGATGACCATTTGGGCGGCACTCTCGCTGCCGACCTTTATCAGCGCCTGCTCGATGCCGGCTGGATCGAGCAGCTTGAGCATCGGGTGGTGGTGACCTACAAGGGCTCCACGCAACTGGCCAAACGTGGCGTATTCATCCAAGCGCTGGCCCATCGCAATGTGCAGGTGGCGTGCGCCTGTCCGGACTGGAGCGAGAGACGCCCGCACATGGGCGGAACACTCGGTGCTGCGTTGTTGCAACTGTTCATGCAGTCCGGCTGGCTGTCGTTGCCCAATGATTCGCGCGCGCTGCAATTGACGGCCATCGGACAGCGGGAAATCCATCGTTTTGCCAAGGAAACCGAGCTGGAAATGGCGTTGTAGAGAGGTCGTCGCGCCGGCCTTGTGGCTGGACGTCGCCCACGATTGCAAGCAGGTCGCATTCAGTACGACCTTCGAATGACCATCGCGCACACTCGATCCGGGGACTTTTTCGGATGGGGGGGCACGGCATGGACACTCAACGCTTTAGCGCGGCAGAACGACTGGAACGTCTACCAGTCAGCGGTTATCACCGGATCATTTTCATCATCATCGCCCTGGCGTTCTTCTTCGACTCCATGGACCTGGCGATGATGACGTTCCTGCTGGGCTCGATCAAAGCCGAATTCGGCTTGAGCAGCGCCCAGGCGGGTTTGCTCGCCAGTTCGAGCTTTTTCGGCATGGTCCTGGGCGCATCGCTGTCGGGGATGCTCGCCGACCGCTTCGGGCGTAAACCGGTGTTCCAGTGGAGCATCGTGTTGTGGGGGCTCGCCAGTTACCTGTGCTCGACGGCGCAGACGGTCGAGACGCTGACGCTGTTCCGGATTCTGTTGGGGATTGGCATGGGCATGGAGTTTCCGATTGCCCAATCGATGCTTTCGGAGCTGATTCCGGCGCAGCGGCGCGGGCGCTATATCGCCTTGATGGACGGCTTCTGGCCATTGGGTTTTGTCGCGGCAGGCGTGTTGTCGTATTTCCTGCTGCCATTGATTGGCTGGCGCGACATTTTTCTGGTGTTGGCGGTGCCGGCAGTGTTTGTGCTGGCGATCCGCTTTTTCATTCCCGAGTCGCCGCGCTGGCTGGAACAGGCCGGGCGCGATGAGGTGGCGGACAAGGTGTTGAACGGCATCGAAGCGCGGGTGCGCGCATCGCTGGGCGGTGCAGCGCTGCCGGAGCCGATTCGCTTGCCGCGCACGGTGACGCCACCGGGCAACTTCTTCTCGGCGCTCAAGCAGATCTGGTCGCCGCAGTATCGCCAGCGTACGACGATGATCTGGAGTTTGTGGTTCTTCGCGCTGCTCGGTTTCTACGGGCTGACGTCGTGGTTGAGTGCATTGCTGCAGCAGTCGGGATTTGCCGTAACGCAGTCGGTGTATTACACGGTGCTGATCTCACTGGGCGGGATCCCCGGGTTTCTGATGGCGGCGTGGCTGGTCGAGCGTTGGGGGCGTAAACCGGTGTGCATCGTCACGTTGCTCGGCGGCGGGGTGATGGCGTTTCTCTACGGCCAGAGCGCGGTGTTCGGCGGCAACGTGGCGCTGCTGATCAGCACCGGGTTGTTGATGCAGTTTTTCCTGTTCGGTATGTGGGCGGTGCTTTACACCTACACGCCGGAGTTGTATCCGACTTCCGCGCGCGCTACCGGCTCCGGGTTTGCGTCGGCGATTGGCCGCGTGGGGTCGCTGCTCGGGCCATTGGTGACCGGGCTGGTGTTCCCGATAACCGGGCAGGGCGGGGTGTTTGCGCTGGGCGCGGCGTGCTTCGCCATCGCGGCAGGGGTGGTGTGGTTGTTCGGAATGGAGACGCGGGGGAAAACCCTGGAGGAGCTGACTGAAGCCCAAATCCCAGGCTAAACAAAGAACCCACTGTGGGAGCGAGCAGGCTCGCTCCCACAGTGGGTTCTTTGGTGTTGCTTAAGGTTTTACCAGGCGCGCATCCAGGCTGTTTTGCGCCAGGCGCTTGGCCTGATCCTGGGTCATGCCCAAGTGCTCATGCAGCGCGTAGAAGTTCTCGGTCACATAACCACCGAAGTACGCCGGGTCATCGGAGTTCACCGTGACCTTCACGCCACGCTCGAGCATGTCGAGAATGTTGTGCTGCGACATGTGATCGAACACGCAGAGTTTGGTGTTCGACAGTGGGCACACGGTCAGCGGGATCTGCTCGTCGATGATCCGCTGCATCAGGCGCTCGTCTTCGATGGCGCGCACGCCGTGGTCGATACGCTGGATTTTCAGCAGGTCGATGGCTTCCCAGATGTACTCCGGCGGGCCTTCTTCGCCAGCGTGGGCAACGGTCAGGAAGCCTTCGTGGCGAGCTCGATCAAACACACGCTGGAACTTGCTCGGCGGATGACCCATCTCGGAACTGTCCAGACCGACAGCAACAAACGCGTCACGGAACGGCAGCGCTTGGTCGAGGGTTTTCTCGGCTTCTTCTTCGCTGAGGTGGCGCAGGAAGCTGAGGATCAAACCGCTGGTGATGCCCAGTTGCTGCTCGCCATCCTTCAACGCGGCGGCGATGCCGTTGAGCACCACTTCGAACGGGATGCCCCGGTCAGTGTGGGTCTGCGGGTCGAAGAACGGTTCGGTATGAATCACGTTCTGTGCTTTGCAGCGCAGCAGGTAAGCCCAGGTCAGGTCGTAGAAATCCTGCGAGGTGCGCAATACATCGGCGCCCTGGTAGTACAGGTCGAGGAATTCCTGCAGGTTGTTGAAGGCGTAGGCCTTGCGCAGGGTTTCCACGTCGTTCCACGGCAGGGCGATCTTGTTGCGTTCAGCCAAGGCGAACAGCAGCTCGGGCTCCAGCGAGCCTTCCAGGTGCAGGTGCAGTTCAGCCTTGGGCAAGGCGTTGAGCCAGTCGTACATATTCTTTTCTCATCAGGTGCAATGACGGCATTCTACAGATGCGCGCCGAAACAATTGGCAAAACCTGACCAAGCGATCCATCAAACGGCTTCCTGCTCGCGCCGATAAGCGTAGGTATCGGCGAAGCGCGACAGCAGGAATTCGGCGCAGGTGGTGGTCGGATATTTCGCCGGATGCTGTGCGTCCTGACAACCGGGCAGGCATTCGATGCGCGTCTCCGGGTGCGGCTCGGCAAAGAACGGCATCGAGTAGCGATCCACCCCTAGCGGGCTGATCACTCGATGCGGCGTCGAGCGATAACGGTCGTTGCTCCAGCGCGCCATCATGTCGCCGAGGTTGACCACGAACGTGCCGTCAATCGGTGGCGCATCGATCCATTCGCCTTTGACGTTTTTCACTTGCAGGCCACCGGCGCTGTCCTGATAGAGCAGGGTGATGCAGCCGTAATCGGTGTGCGCACCGGCGCCTTGTTGCTCGGCGGAACTCGCGGTGTGACGCGGTGGGTAGTGGATCATGCGCAGGACGCTGACCGGATCAACGAAGCGGCTGTCGAAGAAGTCGCGTTCGATGTTCAGTGCGATAGTCATTGCTCGCAGCAGGGTTTGTGCGAGGGCCTGCATGTCGAGGTAGTGCTGCTCCATCAATTCAGCCCATCCGGTTTGAGCTGGATGACGGTTCGGCCCGCGCAACGGTTTTTCTGCGAGCACGTCGGGATGGTTGGCCGGCAAGTGCAGGCCCATGTCGAAGGTTTCTTTGAGGTCGCTGGGTTTGCTCGGGTCGAGTTGCTCGGTGGCGATGGCGCCGTAACCGCGATGGTGGCGGGTCTGGGTGATATCGATCTTGAGTTTTTCTGCGGCGGGCAGGGCGAAGAAACGCTGGGTGTGATCGAGGACCGCGTCGATGCGCTGCGCGGAAATCGGATGACCCTTGATGTAGAAGAAACCCCATTCGCGGCAGGCGTGGTCGATTTGTTCAGCCACGGCAGGCCAGGCGTTTTCGTCGTCACCGTAGAGCGGGCTGATATCGATGATCGGAAGCTGATCCATACACAATCCTTGAATACGCTGAGTTTGTGATCGTTCCCACGCAGAGCGTGGGAACGATCGGGGTCAGGTAGATTACTTCGGCATCTCAGCCTTCATGCCTTCAACGTAATAGTTCATCGACGCCAGTTCCGCAGTAGTGGCGCTCACACCTGCGGGGATTTTCTCGACGCCAGCCTGATCCTTGATCGGCCCGGTGAACGGCTGCAACGCACCGCTCTTGATGTCGGCAATGATCTGCTCGGCTTCGGCTTTCACCGGCGCTGGCACCAGATCGCTGATCGGCAGTTCAACCGTGCCTTCCTTCAACCCGCCCCAGTAATCCTGGGATTTCCAAGTGTGGTCGATCACGCTTTGCGTCGCTTGAATATAGTGCGGCGCCCAGTCGTTGACGATCGAGGTCAGCACCGCTTTCGGGCCGAAGTGCGCCATGTCCGAGGCGTAACCCACCGCGTACACGCCACGACGTTCGGCGGCCTGAATCGGCGCCGGGCTGTCGGTGTGCTGGAACACCACGTCGACGCCCTGATCGATCAGTGCGTTGGCCGCGTCGGCTTCCTTGCCCGGATCGAACCACGAGTTGACCCACACCACTTTAATCTCGGTGCCCGGGTTGTATTTGTTCAGTGCCAGTTGAATCGAGTTGATGTCGCGGATCACCTCGGGGATCGGGAAGGAGGCGACGTAACCGATCTTTTTGGTCTTGGTCATCTTCGCCGCAAGGAAACCGCCGACGTAGCGCCCCTCGTATGTGCGCGCCAGATAGGTGCCGAGGTTCTTGTCCTGTTTATAGCCGGTGGCGTGCTCGAAGGTGACCTTGGGAAATTGCTTGGCGACTTTGAGGGTCGGGTTCATGTAGCCGAAAGAGGTGGTGAAGATCAGGTCGTACTTGTCCTTGGCCATGTTGCGGATCACCCGCTCGGCGTCTGCGCCCTCAGCGACGTTCTCGACGTAGTTGGTGGTGATCTGATTGCCGAACTTCTCCGCCAGTGCCTTGCGCCCCTGCTCATGCTGATACGTCCAGCCGTGGTCCCCGATCGGGCCGATGTAGACGAAACCGACCTTCAGCGGATCGGCAGCGCTGGCGCTCAGGCTGATCCCCAAACCGAGGGCGGCGCACAGCAGTTTGTGCAGCGGACGTATTTGCATGAACTCGAACTCCATTTTGTTGTGTGTGGACAAGGCCAATGCAAATTGCTGACCAACAAGACAACAAACTGGTTTGAAACCGTGTGAAAGCCTTCGCGAGCAGGCTCGCTCCCACAGGGGATTGCATTCCAAGGTGGGAGCGAGCCTGCTCGCGAAGGGGCCGGTCAGGCCAATAAAAGTGCATCAGGCAAAAGTCCCGCCATCGCTTGGTGCGCTAAGGTGTAACGAAACGTTAGCGCCGCTCCGCAGTCAGTAGCTCATTCGCACTCTTCGGCAAAAAGGCCCGCCATGTTCTCGATTCTCAAGCAAGAAAGCTTTCTGCTCCTGGCCGTCATCGCCGCGTGCGTCGCCTATCCGCTCGAACACTGGATGCTGCACAGCGGCCAGATCGTCGCGCTGACTGCCGGCCTGGTGCTGATCGCTTTCATCGTCGTCGCCTCGATGCGCGTCGCCCACCACGCCGAATTGCTCGCCGAAAAGGTCGGCGACCCTTACGGCACGATGATCCTCACCCTCGCCGCCGTGCTGGTCGAAGTGGTGATTCTGGCAATCATGATGAGCAACGAAGCATCGCCCACGCTGGTGCGCGACACGATCTACTCGGCGGTGATGCTCGACATCAACGGCATCCTCGGCCTCGCCGCGCTGATGGGCGGGATCAAACATGGCGAGCAGTCGTACAACGACGATTCGGCGCGCAGCTACAGCGTGATGATCCTCACCGCCATGGGCGTGTCGATGGTGGTGCCGGAGTTTATTCCCGAGGCCAACTGGAAGGTTTATTCGGCATTCACGATTGGTGCGATGGTGGTGCTTTACGCGCTGTTTCTGCGCATGCAGGTCGGCCCGCACAGTTATTTTTTCAGCTACAGCTACCCGGACAAACGCCGCAAGAAAGAACCGCAGGACGCGCAGGCGAAAGCACCGAGCATCGGCCTGTCGATCGGCATTCTGGTGTTTGGCATTGTGGTGATCGGCGCACTGGCCGAAGTGATGTCGAAGACTCTCGATCTGGGCCTGGAAGGCACGGGCGCACCGCCGGTGATCACGGCGATTCTGGTGGCAGCGATTTCCGCCGCGCCGGAGATTTTGACCGCGTTGCGTGCAGCGTTGGCTAACCGCATGCAGTCGGTGGTGAACATTGCGATGGGCGCGTCATTGTCGACGGTGATTCTGACGGTGCCGGTGATGGAAGCGATGGCGCTGTACACCGGCCAGCCGTTTCAGATGGCGATGACCCCGGTTCAGACAGTGATGATTTTCCTGACGCTGATCGTCAGCGCGATCAACCTCAATGACGGCGAAACCAATGCCATCGAAGGCATGACGCACTTCGTGCTGTTTGCGACGTTTATCATGTTGTCCCTGCTGGGCCTTTGATATTGATCGTTCCCACGCTCCGCGTGGGAATGCCGCCATGGACGCTCTGCGTCCGCTGCTGGGACGCGGAGCGTCCCGAGATGCATTCCCACGCAGAGCGTGGGAACGATCATATGGGGAGGGGGATCAGGTGCCGGCGATCAGTTGGCGGGCCGCCTGGCTGTGATCGGCGATCAGGCCTTTCAAGTCGAGGCCTTCAACCTGCCCATCCACCACGCGCCACTTGCCGCCAATCATCACCCGATCCGCACGATCCGCGCCGCACAACAACAGCGCTGAAATCGGATCATGGCTGCCGGAGAAGCGCAGCTCATCGAGCTTGAACAGCGCCAGATCCGCCTGCTTGCCCACGGCAATTTCGCCGATATCGGTACGGCCCAACAAGCTGGCCGAACCCTTGGTCGCCCAGCCCAGCACGCGTTCCGGGGTAATCTTCTCGGCGCCATAACGCAGACGCTGGATATACAGCGCCTGGCGCGTTTCAAGAATCATGTTCGACGCATCGTTGGACGCCGAACCATCGACGCCCAAGCCAAACAACGCGCCGGCATCGGTCAGATCGATACTCGGGCAGATGCCGGACGCCAGGCGCATGTTCGAGCTCGGGCAATGGCAGATACCGGTGCCCGCCTCGCCGAGACGCGCGATTTCGTCCGGGTTGAAGTGGATGCCGTGCGCCAGCCAGGTGCGCGGGCCGAGCCAGCCGACGCTGTCGAGATAGTCGACGGTGCGCAGGCCGAAACGCTGCAGGCAGAAATCTTCTTCGTCGAGGGTTTCGGCCAGATGCGTGTGCAGACGCACGTCGAGTTTGTTCGCCAGTTCGGCGCTGGCCGACATGATTTCCGGGGTCACCGAGAACGGCGAGCACGGTGCCAGCGCGATCTGGATCTGCGCGCCATCGCCACGCTCGTGGTACTCGTGAATCAGGCGCTGACTGTCGTCGAGAATCACTTGGCCTTCCTGCACGGTCTGCTGCGGCGGCAAACCGCCATCCTTCTCGCCGAGGCTCATCGAACCGCGAGTGAGCATCGCGCGCATGCCCAGTTCACGTACGCTTTCGACTTGCACATCGATGGCGTTTTCCAGACCGTCCGGGAACAGGTAGTGGTGGTCGGCCGCGGTGGTGCAACCCGACAGCAGCAACTCAGCCAACGCCACTTTGGTGGCCAGTGCGAGTTTCTCCGGCGTCAGGCGCGCCCACACCGGGTACAGGGTTTTCAGCCACGGAAACAGCGGCTGATTGACCACCGGCGCCCAGGCGCGCGTCAGGGTTTGATAGAAGTGATGGTGGGTGTTGATCAGGCCCGGCAGGATCACATGCTCGCGGGCATCGAACACTGCATTGCACGGCGCCGACGGCTGCTGGCCAGCGGCGAGGACTTCGACAATGACACCGTCTTGCACGACAAGACCGCCACGGGCATCGAGCTCGTTGGAAGTGAAAATGGCGAGGGGATTTTTTAACCAGGTACGGGTCGCGGGCATGTTGCCGGCTCCTCTGAAAATGGGTTCAGGGTTGCCAGCTCAGTGATGCCCTGTCTGCTGATCCAGGGTCGCCGCGGGGACGAGGTGCGCAGTTTCAAACAAATTGTTGCAACGGGCAAGCCCAACCCGACCATTCACCGCACAACCCATGTGGGAGCAGGCTCGCTCCCACATTGGGATCTTCATTGTTTACCAGGGAATCGTTTCACCCTTGTAATTGATGAAGTGATGCCCGCCCTTGCCAGTGTACGCATTCACCTGATCAACCAACCCACGGGTGCTGGTCTCGACATCAAGGTCAGCCCCTTCACCGCCCATATCCGTCTTCACCCAACCCGGGTGCAGCGACAACACCGTCAGCTTCTGCTCGCCCAACTGCGTGATAAAACTGTTAGTCATCGAATTCAGCGCAGCCTTGCTGGCCTTGTACAGCGCCAGTCCTGGCGAGTCCGGCATGGTCACGCTGCCGAGCACGGAGCTCATGAACGCCAGCACGCCGCTGCCATCGCGAATCTGCCCGACAAAACGCTGGGCCAGATTGATCGGCGCCACGGCGTTGGTGAAAAACAGTTGACCGACTTCCGCCAGTGTCGCGCCGCCCGGGGACTGATCGGCCGGGCCTTTGACCCCGGCGTTGACGAACAGCAGGTCGAAGGTTTCGCCTTTCAGCTGCTGGCTCAGGGCGATCACCGCTTGCTGATCGTCCATGTCGAGTTTCTCGATCCGCACCTTGCCCAGCGCTTGCAGCGCCTCGGCGTTGTTTGGATTGCGCACGGTGGCGGTGACTTGCCAGCCGTCGGCCAGCAGGGTTTTCACCAGACCGAGGCCCAGGCCCCGGGAGGCGCCGATGATCAATGCGTTTTTGGCAGACATGAGAGGCTTCCTTGATGAATGAGGATCATGGATTCAATGGACAGGCCTGACCGAGCCGAAGTTGCAGCTCTTGCCGCAGTAAGTCGAGTTCGCCCATGCGGGTTTCGATCAGTTGCAGTTTGTC
Source organism: Pseudomonas sp. WC2 (assembly GCF_050586545.1). Lineage (NCBI taxonomy): Bacteria > Pseudomonadati > Pseudomonadota > Gammaproteobacteria > Pseudomonadales > Pseudomonadaceae > Pseudomonas > Pseudomonas sp. WC2. The sequence continues at coordinate 206,992 of NZ_JBOBDR010000012.1, forward strand.
GCGCAGCAACTGAGCCACGGCGTTGTCCGGATCGGGGGCGTTCCACAACGCGCCGACGCTGTCGCCGATCTCGCCGAGAGTAAATCCCAGCCGTTGTGCAGTCTTGATGTAGAGCACCAGTTGCAGCATTTCCGGCGGATAGTCGCGATAACCGTTGGCGCTGCGCTGCGCCGCGATCAACCCGCGCTGCTCGTAGAAACGCAGGGTATCGCGGCTGACGGCGCTGGCTTGGGCTAATTCACCGATGCGCATGCTGGTTCTCAAAAGAGGTATTGACCCTGGAGCATACTCCAGGCTTTACCGTGGATGCTCCTGAATTTCTGGAGCAAGGACGATGTGGACTTCAACGCAGTATCGCAACGTGGTGCGCGGCAGCGCCTGGTATGACTTGATCGTCACGGCGGCGTTTGCCACGCCGTGGAGTTTTGCGCTTGTGCATGGATTGTTGAGCACACTGGATTTGCCCGGCGAGCTGCCGGTGTTTCAGCCTATGCACATGTTGATGGCGAATCTGTTGGGGTCTGTGGTGTGCGTGTGGGCGGTGCTGCGGATTCGTGATCCGCAGGCGCTTTATGGACGCTATGACGCGGTGGCGCGGTTTTTGTTTGCGGCATGGCAAGCGTATGCCTTGTTGCACGGCGCCAGTTCGATATTGCTGGTTTTCATGGTCTTCGAGTTGGCGTGGGGCATTGCTCAGGTGTTGCCTGTGAGTAAGTCTTCGCGAGCAGGCTCGCTCCCACAGGAGACGGGCGCCACCTCACATTCCTGAGTCGGGCGCGGAAAATGTGGGAGCGAGCCTGCTCGCGAAGAGGCCCGCCCAAACAACAATCAATGCCCCGCCTGCCACGGCTGCCCCAACGAAACCGGCGCATACAATCTTGTGCGCAGCGCATCCCGCGACAACAACACCAGCACCACAATCGTCGCCACGTACGGCAGCATCGCCAGCAAACTCGATGGAATCGCCAGCCCCAATCCCTGCGCCACCAAATGCAGGATGCTGGCGAGGCCAAAGAGATACGCCCCGAGCAACAACCGCCACACCCGCCAACTGGCAAACACCACCAGCGCCAACGCAATCCAGCCACGCCCGGCGGTCATGTTTTCCGCCCACATCGGCGTATACGCCAGCGACAAATAAGCCCCGGCCAACCCGGCCATCGCTCCGCCAAACAGCACCGCCAGCGTACGCACCGTCAACACCGGCAAGCCCATCGCACTGGCCGCATCCGGGTTCTCACCCACGGCTTGAATGATCAATCCGACACGGCTTTTGGTGATCACCCACGCCACCAGCGCAAACAGCGCGAACGACAGATACACCAACAAATCCTGAGCAAACAGCATCCGCCCGATCAGCGGGATCTCACTCAGATAAGGAATCGCCAACGGCTCAAAGCCGGCCAACGGCTTACCCACCCATGCCGCGCCGACAAAGGTCGACAGCCCGACACCAAAAATCGTCAGCGCCAACCCGGTCGCCACCTGATTGGCGTTGAACACCAGCGCCACCAGCGCAAACAGTGACGACAACAACATCCCGGCCAGCATCGCCAACAACACGCCAAGCCACAGGTTACCGCTGTTCAGCGCGACGATAAAACCGATCACCGCACCGAACAGCATCATCCCTTCCTGCCCAAGATTGAGCACGCCGCTCTTCTCGCAGATCAGTTCACCCAGCGCCACCAGCAACAGCGGCGTGCCGCATCGCACCATGGCGTAGAAAATATTGCTCAACAGATCGATATCCATCACAGCGCTCCGGCGGTTACGGCGGTGGTCGACGTTCGCTTCACCCAGTGCAGGTTCAGGCGTGGCCGATAGAGGATCAGCGCGTCACAGGCGAGCAGGAAAAACAGCATCATTCCCTGGAACAACTGGGTGATCGCCTGCGGCAGATTCATCGTCATTTGTGCGCTCTCACCACCGATGTAGAGCAGCGCCATCAGCAGACTGGAGAACAGAATGCCGATCGGATTCAGTCGCCCAAGAAACGCTACGGTAATCGCGGCATAGCCATACCCCGGCGACACTTGCGGCACCAATTGGCCAATCGGTCCGGTCACTTCGCAGACACCCGCGAGCCCGGCCAAGCCACCGCTGATCAACAGCGCCAGCCAGATCAAACGCTTCTCGCGAAAGCCGACAAACCCCGCCGCGCGCTTGTCCAGGCCAAGCACTTTGATCTGGAAACCGACAAAACTTTTCTGCAACAACACCCACACCGCGACCAGGGCGAGCAGGGCGAAATACACCCCGGCGTGGACGCGGCCATCCTCCATCAACAACGGCAAACGGCTGGCGTCGCCGAACATCGCCGACTCGGGAAAGTTGAACCCGGCCGGATCCTTCAGCGGCCCGTGCACGCAGAACAGCAGCAGGTTCAGGGCGATGTAATTGAGCATGATGCTGGTGAGGATTTCATTGGCGTTGAAGCGCGTGCGCAACCACGCCGTCAGCCCGGCCCACGCCGCGCCGGCGAGGGTGCCGGTGAGCAGAATCAACACCAGCGCCCAACGGCTTTGCATGTCGATGATGTTCACCGCCAATGCACTGCCGGCGAGGGCGCCGAGGAGCAATTGACCTTCGGCGCCGATGTTCCAGATCCGCGCCTGATACGCCACCGCCAGACCGAGTGCGCAGAGCAGAATCGGCAGCGCCTTGACCAGTAATTCGGAGACGCCATACAAATCGCTGACCGGCGCTATCAGTAGCGTGTGCAAGGTTTGCAGCGGGTCGTGGCCGAGGGCGATAAACAATAACGAGCCGCAACCAAGCGTCAGCGCCGCCGCCAGTAATGGCGAGCACCACAGCATCAAGCGCGATTGCTGGCCACGGGGTTCGAGGGAAAGCAGCATGAGTAAAACTCCGTTAAACCGTGGCGGCGGAAGGTGGATTGTCGAACTGGCCGGCCATCCAGCCGCCGACGTCGCTGAGTTGTGTATCCGAGGTGTTGTGTAGCGCCGACAGCCTTCCGCCGCACAACGCGCCGAGGCGGTCGCTGATCTGGAACAGTTCGTCGAGGTCTTCGGAGATCACCAGAATCGCTGCGCCGGCATCGCGCAACGCGATCAGTGCCCGGTGGATGGTCGCGGCGGCGCCGACGTCGACGCCCCAGGTCGGATGCGCGGCGATCAGCAGTTTTGGCTGTTGGAGGATTTCCCGGCCGAGGATGAATTTCTGCAGGTTGCCGCCGGACAGGCTGCGCGCGGCGGTTTGCGTGTCCGGGGTTTTTACGCCGAAGCGCTGAATGATTTGTTGGGCGAGGGCTTCGACTTTGCCGCGTTCGATCAAACCGTGGCTGACCAAACCTTGTTGGAAAGCGGTGAGCAGGGCGTTGTCCGCCAGGCTCAATTCCGGCACCGCGCCGTGACCGAGGCGTTCGGCAGGCACGAACGCCAGGCCCAGTTTGCGTCGCGCGTCCGGGCGTAAATCAGCGACGTTTTGCTCGGCGAATCGAATGGTCGCGGCCTCCGCACGAGGCAAGGTTTGTTCGCCGCTGAGCAGAGCGAGCAACTCATCCTGACCATTGCCCGCGACCCCGGCAATGCCGACGATTTCACCGCTGCGCACCTGCACATCAATGTCTGTCAGCGAGCAGCCGAACGGATCGGGGTTGTGCCAGCTCAAGCCCTTCACCTGCAAAAACGCCGCGCCACCGCTGACCTTTGGATAGTCGCCGATCAACGCCGCCGCTTCGCCAACCATCAACTGCGCCAACTGCTGATCCGAACATTCGGCAGGCACGCAATGCCCGGCCACGCGCCCGCCGCGCAAAACCGTTGCGCTGTGGCACAAGGCGCGGACCTCACCGAGTTTGTGGCTGATAAACAGAATGCTGCAGCCCTCGCCAGCGAGGCGGCGCAGGGTGATGAACAACTCGTCGGCCTCCTGCGGGGTCAGCACCGAAGTCGGTTCATCGAGAATCAACAGGCGGATGTCCTGCATCAGGCAACGAATGATTTCCACCCGTTGCCGCTCGCCGATCGACAGGCTGTGGACAAGTCGCTCCGGCTCCAGCGCCATGCCGTAACGGCGCGACACTTCGCGAATTTTCGGTTCCAGTTGTTTCGGCGTGCCGGCGGCAGCGCCCATCGCCAGCGCGATGTTCTGAGCGACGCTGAGGGTTTCGAACAGCGAGAAATGCTGGAACACCATGCCGATGCCCAACTGCCGCGCCTGCGCCGGGTTGCGGATATTGACCGGCTGACCTTGCCAGAGCATCTCGCCCGCATCGGATTGGGTGACGCCGTAGATGATCTTCATCAAGGTGCTTTTTCCCGCACCGTTTTCACCGAGCAGGGCGTGGATTTCACCGGGGGCGATGGTCAGGTCGATGGCGTCGTTGGCCAGACAACCGGGGTAGCGTTTGCTGATATGGCGCAGTTGCAGGCGCGGGGTTGCAGGAGCAATGGGCATGACAGGCTCGACTTGCTTGAAGTTGTGCCTGTGGATAAAGCAATTTCCTGGCCATTGAGTCAGGAACGCGAGCGGGCGGCGGTTGCCGTGGGTTGGCGCAGAGCGTCTCGTCGCAAATCGAGCGCAGGCACAGCACCAATTCAGCGCAAAGCCGTTGATCGGGCTCCAGTTTTGCCCGTTGGCAACTGATTAAAAAATGAGCAATCACGTTGGGGCTAGGCTGCACCTGAGACTGAGCCGGTCATGAACGGCTTATCCACAGGTTGTTCCACAGTTATTGTGCGCAAGCTGGAATGGCGGGCATAAGCACTGCAGTGCTTTCTTCTAATGGTGCTAAACCGCACTAACTCTATGTTTCTGCGGGAAATTTTCGCTTCGTCGGATGAATTGAACGAAAAGTGAACAAACCGCGCAAAGCCGCGTGACAGAAGGGTTACAGCGAAATGTACTCAGGTTATCCACAGTCGGGTGCACAGCAGATGTGGGCAAGTCTCAGGAATGAGCATATCGAGCAACGCCCTAAAAAATTGCAGTGTCTTAACGCTGGAGCAAAATCCGCCCGCGACTCAAATCGGCCAACTGACTTTGCAGCAAATCGATTTGTGCTTCGCCCACCGCCAACTGCAATTCGACGCCGTTTGCCGTGAAGTTTTCTTCGACCACCAATCCACCGAGATCGGCCACGCGCAATTTGACCAACGCCAACTCGGCAAACCCGCACGCGCAACTCAACGGCACCCGACTGATCAGCTCAACCTTCGCCGCCGTCTGCAAGCACTTGTTCGCCCCACCGCCATAGGCCCGGGCCAAGCCGCCAGTGCCGAGTTGAATGCCGCCGTACCAACGAATCACCAGCACCGCGACCTGGTCGCAATCCTGCGCTTCAATCGCCGCCAGAATCGGTCGCCCGGCGGTGCCGCCCGGTTCGCCATCGTCATTGCTGCGGTATTGATCGCCGAGTTTCCACGCCCAGCAATTGTGCGAGGCATTCAAATCGCTGTGCTGTTCGAAGAACACCTGCGCATCGGCAGGGCTGCCGATCGGTGCGGCGAAAGTGATAAAGCGGCTTTTGCGAATCTCTTCGCGGTACTCGCAAAAACCGCTGAGGGTGAAAGGCATAAACGTCTTATACAGAAGGAGTGAGGCCGCAGCCTTTGAGGATAATGCGGATCAGGTTATTGCCGGCGTCTTCCATGTCTTGCTTGGTCAACTTGCTGCGACCGCTGACGCGGCAGATCTGCGTGGCGAAGTCGGCGTAATGCTGGGTGCTGCCCCACAATAGAAAGATCAGGTGCACCGGATCGACCGGGTCCATTTTGCCGGCATCGATCCACGCCTGAAACACCGCAGCACGGCCGGTGAACCAGGCGCGGTAATCCTGATTGAAATATTCGCTCAGGCATTCGCCACCGCTGATGACTTCCATCGCAAAGATTCGCGAGGCTTGCGGCTGGCGGCGGGAGAATTCCATTTTCGCGCGAATATAGCGAGTCAACGCTTCGGCCGGATCGTCTTCGGCGGTGAGCGTATTGAAGGTGCTGTCCCACAGCTCGATGATGTTGCTCAGCACCGCCACGTACAAACCGAGTTTGTTGGTGAAGTAGTAATGCAGGTTCGCCTTGGGCAACCCGGCATTCTGCGCGATGGTGTTCATGCTGGTGCCTTTGTACCCGTGACGGGCGAACTCGTCTTCGGCGGCTTTGAGGATGGTCTCTTCGTTCTTCTGACGAATGCGGCTGGCGGGTTTGCCGCCATGGGCAGGGACTTCAAAGGTCATAGGCACTTCCGGGTTTGTCTGTGGGTGCAACCAGTTGCGTTGATAGCGCACCCACAGGCATCCGACAAGTCCTTGCGCGATAAAACCGTTACGCCTGTTCGATCTTGTTCAGCGGCGCGCGGGCTTCAGCGGCCTCGGTTTTCGACTCCGGCAGCAACAGGCACAGGATGATTGCCGTCAGACCACCGCTGGTGATCGCCGAGTCGAACAGGTTCTGCACCAGTTTTGGCAGCAGGTGCAGCAGGTTCGGTTGCGCGGCAATGCCCAGGCCGACGCCGAACGACGTGGCGATGATCAACATGCTGCGTCGATCCAGTGGCGACTGCGCGAGGATGCGCACGCCGGCAGCGGCCACCGCGCCGAACATCACCAGGGTCGCACCGCCAAGCACCGGTTTCGGAATCTGTTGCAGCACCGCGCCGATCATCGGGAACATACCCAGACAGAACAGAATCGCGCCGATGTACAGCCCGACGTAACGGCTGGCGACGCCGGTCAACTGGATCACGCCGTTGTTCTGCGCAAACGTGGTGTTGGGAAACGCGCTGAAGGTCGCGGCGATCATGCAGCTCACGCCGTCACCCAGCACGCCACCGCGCAGGCGGCTTATATAAGAAGGACCGCTGATGGGCTGGCGGGCGAGCATGCAGTTGGCGGTGAGGTCACCGACGGTTTCGATGGTGCTGATCAGATAAATCAGCGCGACCGGCAGGAAAGCCGTCCAGTCGAAGCTGAAGCCAAACTTGAACGGTGTAGGAAAACTCACCAGCGGCAAGTCAGGCAAAGGCTGCGGCACCAGTTTCCCGCTGAACCACGCGGCGAGGCTGCCGAGCAGCAAACCGATGATGATCGCCGACAAGCGCACCCATGGCGTGTTCGAGCGGTTGAGCAGAATGATCGTCAGCAGCACGAACACGCCCAACGCCAGATTGCCTGGCGCACCGAAGTCCGGCGCATTGAAACCGCCGCCGAGATCAGTGATGCCGACCTTGATCAGGCTGATGCCGATCAGAGTGATAACGATCCCGGTCACCAGCGGCGTGACCACACGACGCAACTGACCGATAAAGCGGCTCAAAACGATTTGCACCATCGCACCGAAAAAACACACACCGAAAATCATCGCGAGAATGTCTTCCGGGCTGCCGCCGCGTTGCTTGACCAGAAAACCGGCTGACAGCACTGCACCGAGAAAGGCGAAACTGGTGCCTTGCAGACAGATCATCCCCGCGCCGATGCCAAACGGACGCCGCGCCTGAATAAAGGTGCCGACGCCCGAAACCATCAACGCCATGCTGATCAGATAAGGCAGATAAGCGGTGAGCCCGAGCGCCGAACCAATCACAAGCGGCGGGGTGATGATGCCGACGAAACTGGCGAGCACGTGTTGCAGCGCGGCAAGGGTGGCGGCGAGTGGTTTGGGGCGGTCGTTGAGGCCGTAGATCAGGTCGCTGGACGGTGCGGAATCTGGCTGCATGGTTCAGGGCTTCTTGTTGAAGGATCGGGGTTGATCCTGCTTTGCAAAAAGCTGTCCACTTGCTCAGGTTATTCAGTGAATTTGTCGTTGAGGCCCAACGCTGCTGGGCCTTGCGGGATTTGTCAGCGTGTAGCGGCAAGGCTTTCCAGAAAGCTCTCCAGCACCAAATGAGGGCGACGGCCCTTGCGCGTGACCGATGCGAGGCTCAGGTCGTAGAACCGCGTCTGCGATTTCAGCGCACGCAACCGACCTTGTTGCACCCAAAGGCTGGCGTAGTGATCCGGCAGATAACCAATGTAACGCCCGGTCAAAATCAAAAACGCCATGCCTTCACGGTCGGAAGCGCTGGCTGTGCAATTCAGCGCCTGATAATGCGCCTGGATATCCGCCGGCAAACGAAACGTCGGCGCAATCGCATCCTGACTGTTCAGGCGTTCGTCATCGAGTTGCTTGTCATCAACATAAAACAACGGATGCCCCACCGCGCAATAAAGCAACGAGCGCTCGCTGTACAACGGCTGATATTCCAGTCCCGATAACGCGCTGGCCTGCGGCACCACGCCAACATGCAGACGCCCGTCGAGCACGCCCTGTTCGACTTCATTCGGCGCAATCATGCGGATCTGAATTTGCACATCCGGCCCACGCTCCTTCAACTGCGCGAGGGCGTGGGTGATGCGCATGTGGGGCAGGGTGACGAGGTTGTCGGTCAGACCAATGATCAACTCGCCGCGTAAATGCTGGTGCAGGCCATTGACCTCGGTGCGAAAACTTTCCAGGGCACTCAATAATTGCAGCGCCGACTGATACACCTCGCGACCTTCTTCGGTCAGCGAGAACCCGGCGCGCCCGCGCTGACACAAACGCAAACCGAGGCGCTGCTCGAGATCACTCATCTGCTGGCTGATCGCCGAGCGACCGATGCCGAGCACGGTTTCCGCCGCCGAGAACCCCCCGCACTCCACCACGCTGCGAAAAATCCGCAACAGGCGAATATCAAAGTCACTGACCTGGGCCAGCGGATCGGGGCGGCGGCTGCTCATCTTATTGTTCTCATTGTTTAGCGAAGTTCTAACTGAAGGTTAGAAGAGTTGGATTTCACCGACTTTATCGCCGTGGCAATTTAGCTGCAACAACGCTTTTTATCTCCCTGACGCTTATGCCCTGCGAGGTTTTGCCCGATGAACATGCCTGAAAACGCTCAGTCGCCACTGGCCAGCCAACTGAAGCTGGACGCGCACTGGATGCCGTACACCGCCAACCGTAACTTTCAACGCGAGCCGCGTTTGATCGTTGGCGCCGAAGGTAGCTGGCTGATCGACGACAAGGGCCGCCGGGTATATGACTCGCTGTCCGGTCTGTGGACCTGCGGCGCGGGCCACACCCGTAAGGAAATTCAGGAAGCGGTCTCCAAACAGCTGGGCACCCTGGATTACTCGCCGGGCTTCCAGTACGGTCACCCGCTGTCATTCCAGCTGGCCGAGAAAATCACCGAGCTGACTCCGGGCAACCTGAACCACGTGTTCTTCACTGACTCGGGTTCCGAGTGCGCCGACACCGCGGTGAAAATGGTGCGTGCCTACTGGCGCCTGAAAGGTCAGGCGACCAAAACCAAAATGATCGGCCGCGCCCGTGGTTACCACGGTGTGAACATCGCCGGCACCAGCCTCGGCGGCGTCAACGGCAACCGCAAACTGTTCGGTCAGGCGATGATGGACGTCGATCACCTGCCGCACACATTGCTCGCAAGCAATGCGTTCTCCCGTGGCATGCCGGAGCAGGGCGGTATCGCCTTGGCGGATGAGCTGCTGAAGCTGATCGAGCTGCACGATGCCTCGAACATTGCTGCCGTATTCGTTGAGCCAATGGCCGGTTCCGCTGGCGTACTGGTTCCGCCACAGGGTTACCTGAAGCGTCTGCGCGAGATCTGCGATCAGCACAACATCCTGCTGGTGTTCGACGAAGTGATCACCGGTTTCGGCCGTACCGGCAACATGTTCGGCGCCGACACCTTTGGCGTGACCCCGGACCTGATGTGCATCGCCAAGCAAGTCACCAACGGCGCGATCCCGATGGGCGCGGTGATTGCCAGCTCCGAGATCTACCAGACCTTCATGAATCAGCCGACCCCGGAATACGCCGTGGAATTTCCGCACGGCTACACCTACTCGGCGCACCCGGTGGCCTGCGCCGCTGGCTTGGCAGCGCTCGATTTGCTGCAAAAAGAGAATCTGGTGCAGAGCGTCGCCGAAGTCGCCCCGCATTTCGAAAACGCGCTGCACGGTCTGAAAGGTTCGAAGAACGTTATCGACATTCGTAACTTCGGTCTGGCCGGCGCGATCCAGATTGCCCCGCGTGACGGCGACGCCATCGTGCGTCCGTTTGAAGCCGGCATGGCCCTGTGGAAAGCCGGGTTCTACGTGCGCTTCGGCGGCGACACCCTGCAGTTCGGCCCAACCTTCAACAGCAAGCCGCAAGACCTCGATCGTCTGTTCGACGCGGTCGGCGAAGTGCTGAACAAGCTCGACTGATTTTTCCCTCTATATATAAGTACAAACAGCCGGCGCCCCTCGTGGGCGTCTGCGGACAAGAATTCAGGAGTTTTCGATGAGCGTTATTCCGCATTTGATCAATGGCGAACTGGTGACCGAGAACGGTCGCGCGGTTGATGTGTTCAACCCGTCCACCGGTCAGGCGATCCACAAGCTGCCACTGGCTACTCAGGCAACCATTCAGAAAGCCATTGATGCCGCCAAGGCTGCGTTCCCGGCCTGGCGCAACACCCCGCCGGCCAAGCGCGCCCAAGTAATGTTCCGCTTCAAGCAACTGCTGGAGCAGAACGAAGCGCGCATCTCGCAACTGATCAGCGAAGAACACGGCAAGACCCTCGAAGACGCCGCCGGTGAATTGAAGCGCGGCATCGAGAACGTCGAGTTCGCCTGCGCCGCCCCGGAAATCCTCAAGGGCGAGTACAGCCGCAACGTCGGCCCGAACATCGACGCATGGTCGGACTTCCAGCCGCTGGGCATCGTGGCCGGCATCACCCCGTTCAACTTCCCGGCCATGGTGCCGCTGTGGATGTACCCACTGGCGATCGTCTGCGGCAACTGCTTCATCCTCAAGCCGTCCGAGCGTGACCCAAGCTCGACACTGCTGATCGCTCAGTTGCTGTTGGAAGCTGGCCTGCCGAAAGGCGTGATGAGCGTGGTGCACGGTGACAAGACTGCGGTGGACGCCCTGATCGAAGCGCCGGAAGTCAAAGCGCTGAGCTTCGTCGGTTCGACGCCGATTGCTGAATACATCTATGCAGAAGGCACCAAGCGCGGCAAACGCGTTCAGGCGCTGGGCGGCGCGAAGAACCACGCGGTGCTGATGCCGGATGCCGATCTGGATAACGCGGTCAGCGCATTGATGGGCGCGGCCTACGGCTCGTGCGGCGAGCGCTGCATGGCGATTTCTGTTGCCGTGTGTGTTGGTGACCAGGTGGCGGATGCGCTGGTGGCGAAACTGGTGCCACAGATCCAGGCGCTGAAAATCGGTGCCGGCACCTCGTGCGGTCTGGACATGGGGCCACTGGTCACCGGTCAGGCGCGCGACAAAGTCAGCGGTTATGTTGATGACGGCGTGGCGGCGGGCGCGACTCTGGTGGTCGACGGTCGTGGTTTCAGCGTGGCCGGTCATGAAGAAGGCTTCTTCCTCGGTGGCTGCCTGTTCGACAACGTCACCCCTGAGATGCGCATCTATAAAGAAGAGATCTTCGGCCCGGTGCTGTGCATCGTTCGCGTGAACAGCCTGGAAGAGGCCATGCAACTGATCAACGATCATGAATACGGTAACGGCACCTGCATCTTCACTCGTGATGGTGAAGCGGCGCGTCTGTTCTGCGACGAGATCGAAGTTGGCATGGTTGGCGTCAACGTGCCGCTGCCAGTGCCGGTGGCTTATCACAGCTTCGGCGGCTGGAAGCGTTCGCTGTTCGGCGACCTGCATGCTTATGGTCCGGATGGTGTGCGCTTCTACACCCGTCGCAAGGCGATCACTCAGCGCTGGCCGCAGCGCGCGAGCCATGAGGCTTCGCAGTTCGCTTTCCCTAGCTTGTAAGTAGAAGGGCAGGGCAAAGAAGGCCTACCCCTTGGGGTCGGCCTTCGTGTTTTCGGGTTTTTTTGACCGATGTGACAGATTTATGAAAATAGGT